>VXWP01000095.1 GCA_009835325.1 Gemmatimonadota bacterium
CCCCCCCCCCCCCCCCCCCCCCCCCCGCCCCCCCCCCGCGGGCCCGGCCCCGCCTACCCCCCCCCCCCCGGGGGCCGGGCCCCGCGCCCCGCGGATCCGGCCTCTGGTCGCCCGGGACGGGACGTGAACGCCCGGGACCGAAGCGCCGCGACCGAAATGCCGCGCGCATCTGGCAGGTTACAGGAACGGCGGGCGGAGGAGCAAGGAGAAAAACACAGTTTTCCCGTGTGGGCTTGACAGTACGCCGGGATGGTCTTAGACTGGTAATTTCGCAATGCGTTGCGCGGTGCGGGCAGGATACGCCGCGCCGTGACTCGAACCATTACCGGCCATCTCCGGATTCGCCATGCAGACCTTCTTGAAACAGTACCTGGGCGTGTTGCGCACCACGATCGGATCGGGAAACCTCAAGTTCTTCTACCGGTTCTTCATCTTCCTCTTCCTGTTGATCCTGGTCTACACGTTCCTGTTCCACCAGCTCCAGGAAATGGAGGGACGGGAACATTCGTGGTTCACCGGATTCTACTGGACGCTGGTCACGATGACTACGCTTGGTTACGGCGACATCGTCTTTACCACCGACCTGGGCCGTATTTTCTCACTGTGCGTGCTGCTGACGGGCCTGACGACGCTGATCATCGTGCTTCCGGTGGCCTTTGTCGAGTTCATCTACCGGCCCTGGCTCAGCGCCCACTCCATTGCGCGCGCCCCCCGAACCCTGGAACCGAACTTCCAGGACCACGTGGTCATCACCCATCACGACGAGGTGACCAGTTCGCTTGCCGCCCGACTCAAGCAGTATGGGAACGATTATGTATTCATCATTCCCGACCTGGACGAAGCATTGCTCCTCCACGACCTGGGCCTCAACGTCGTGTACGGCGACCTGGACAACTCGGAAACCTACCGGCACGCGAACGTGGACCAGGCGTCGCTCGTCGTGGCCACCGGCAAGGACACGCTGAATACCAGCATCGCCTTCACGATCCGGAACATCAACCGGGAAATCCCCATCCTGGCCACGGCGAATTCCCCCGACTCCGTGGATATCCTCGAACTGGCGGGCTGCACCCACGTGATCCAGCTGGGACAGCAGATGGGGCAGCTCCTCGCCCGGCTCGCCTCGAGCGTGGACTCCATGTCCCACGTACTCGGAAACGTCGAAGACCTGATGGTCGCCGACGCGAGCATCGTGGATACCCCGCTCATCGGCAAGACCCTGCGCGAGACGCGCCTTCGAGAACTGACCGGCGTCACGGTCGTCGGCGTGTGGGAGCGGGGGAGGTTCCACGTGATCGCGCCCGATACGCCACTGACCGAACGGATGATCCTGGTGCTTCTGGGAACGGAAAGCCAGATCACGTCCTACAATGAGCTTTTCGCCATCTACAACGTTTCCGATCCGCCCATCGTCATCATCGGCGGAGGACGCGTGGGACGGTCCGCGGGAGGCACGCTCGTGGAGAGGGGGTTGGACTACCGGATCATCGAGCAGCAGGCCGACCGGATCCGGGATGAAAAGCACTACGTACTGGGCGACGCGGCGGATATCGAGACCATGAAGAAGGCCGGTCTCATGGACGCGCCCACCGTCATCATCACGTCCCATGAAGACGACATGAACATCTACCTCACGATATACTGCCGCAAGCTGCGCCCGGATATCCAGATCATCACCCGGGCGAAAGAGGAACGGAACGTGGAAGCGCTGCACCGGGCGGGGGCCGATTTCGTCATGTCCTACGCTTCCATGGGCGCCAACATCATCCTGAACCTGCTCAAGCGGAACGACATCGTCATGATCACGGAAGGGTTGAACTTCTTCCGGGTCCGGCTCCCCCGCGAACTTGCCGGCAAGACCATCGCCGAGTCACAGGTCTACCAGGAGACGGGATGCTACATCGCGGCTGTTTTCACCGGGAAGGAGAGCATCGTGAGTCCCCCGCCGTCGATGAAGCTGTCCACCGGGTGCGAGATCCTGCTCATCGGGACGATTGAAGCGGAAAACAGGTACCTGGAGCGGTACGGCAAGAGAACTTGATCCGGGAAGGGCTCGCATCGCGCCGGGCGCCGGTCATGCGCAGTATGTTTTAGTTACTTCCGTGAGGACCTCGGCACAGGCTTCGATCGACGCAACGTCCACCCATTCGTCATCCCCGTGAAAATCGCCGCCCGCCGGGCCGTAGATTACCGTCGGGATCGAGCGTTCGCTCAGCAGCGCGGCGTCCATCCATCCCGCACTCCCGGAGACTCGGGGCCTGCGGCCGGACGTTCGCGCGGCGACCGACCTGACCAGTTCAACGATCTCATGACCGGCATCGATCGAGAACGGCCGACGTTCGAAGGTCAGATCGATCATGGCCTGAAAACCCGGATCGGCCCGGCGGCATCCTTCGGCTATGTCTTCCAGCTCGGTTATCACGCTCCGTGCCGTCTCTCCCGGGACCGTGCGCCTTTCCACGCCCAGGCGGCACGTCGCGGGATAGCTTGACATCTCGCGGCCGCCGTCGATGACCGATGCATGCACCGATCCGGAACCGAGCAGCGGAACTCCGGTTCGTTGTTCCAGTTCGGCCTGAAGATCCTCGAGCCCCCGGAGAAACGCCCCCATCTTCGTGATGGCGTCCAGCCCATCTTCCGGCCTGGAGCCGTGGGCGGCGCGGCCCTGCGTGGTGACATCCGCCCAGACGAAACCCTTGTGCGCGACCAGGACATCTCCGTTGGTGGGTTCGGTCACGACGGCCGCATCGGCCGTCACGCCGCTGTCCAGAACGGCCGTGGTGCCGACGCTGTAGGCCTCTTCGTCGGCGACAGCCGTCATGATCACGTCCCCCTTGAGATCCATGGTCCGCGCGCTGGCCACGACAGCCATCATCGCGGCGACGGAAGCCTTCATGTCGCCGGCGCCGCGGCCGTACATCCTGCCCGCTTCGACCCTAGGACGGAAGGGGTCGTCCATGCCGTCCACGCCGACCGTATCGAGATGACCGTTCAGGATGAGCGAGCGGCCGCCCCCGTTTCCCCGCGCGACGGCTACCACGCTGGGACGTCCGTCCGCATCCACAATCCGCACGTCGAGGGACCGGTCCCGGCACCAGTCCGCAACGAAGGCGGCGATTTCCTTCTCGCCCGCGGCGGTCGGTGACAGCGTGGGATTCGTCGAGTCAATCGAAACGAGTTTAGCGGTGAGTTCCTGGAGCGTGCTCGTCATTTTCCTCTCCCGGCCTGCAGTTTCGCTCCGGCGACGCGTTCCGCCAGGACCGGCTTCAACAGGTCCAGTTCATGGGCGAGCGTCGACAAAGCCTCTTCCGCGTGATCCAAGTCGCCATCCCTGCCCATCTTCTCCAGGCGCTGGGCTGCGTCGACGACGGCGTCGGCCTTGAAAACTCCGGCGGAGCCCTTCAACGTATGGGCATGCCGTCTCAGGTCGGCGGCGTTCCCCGCATCGACCGCTTCGCGGATGCCGGCCTCGAGCCCCGGGCACTCGGCCAGAAAGAGCCCGGCCAGTTCGGCGACCACGGCCTCGTCCCCGCCAACCTGCGCAACGGCCTTTTCCCAATCGACGGGCGCGTATTCCGAAGCCACGCCCTCCGAATCCAGTATCGGTGGGACATCTTCTCTTGGCCCCGCAGGCATACCTTCCACCGCCGCGTACAGCAACCGGGCCTGGATGGGCTTGGACAGGTAATCGTCCATCCCGGCCTCCAGGCACCGCTCCCGGTCGCCGCTCATGGCGTGGGCCGTCATGGCGACGATGGGGATATGATCGCTGCCCGTTTCCAGGCCGCGAATGGTCCGCGTCGCCTCCAGTCCATCCATCTCGGGCATCTGCACGTCCATCAGGACCAGGTCGAAGGCGCCGGACTTGAACTGCTCGACCGCTTCCCGGCCGTTGTTTGCCACGGTGACCGCGTGGCCCCTGGACTCCAGCATGAGGACCGCGACGCGCTGGTTCACGACGCCGTCCTCGGCCAGGAGGATGTGCCGCGGCACCACCCCGTCGGACAAGCCGCCGGCGCCCTCTTCCAGCGCGGGAGCGCTCGTGCCGGCCACGGTATCCATGATGGCGTTCAGCAGGTCGGACTGCTTGACCGGCTTGCTGACCGTACAGGCGATCCCGACGTAATCGCCGATACCGGGGTCGGCCCGCCGTCCGGCGGAGACCAGCAGGATGACGCCGAGGTCCCTTCCTTCGGCACACCGGTTGATTTCCCGGATGAGCCCGTGTTCTTCCATTTCCGGCATGGTTTCGTCCAGCAGGACCAGCCGGATGGCTTCGCCGTCATCGCCGGTAAGGGTGGTAAGGGCTTCCACGCCCGTGCCGGCTTCCATCGTCTGCATGGACCATTCGGCCAGCATGTCGACCAGGAACCCCCGATTGGTGGGATGATCATCGACCACGAGTACCCGCAGGCCGGTCAACGGCCCGGCGTCCACCACCGGCTTTTCCACCGCGTCGCGCCGTTTCTGCATTTCGACGGTAAAGTGGAAGGTGCTTCCCCGGCCTGCTTCGCTTTCGACCCAGATGCGGCCGTTCATCATGGCGGTCAACTGCGCGCAGATGGCCAGTCCCAGGCCCGTACCGCCGTACTTCCGCGACATGGAACTGTCCGCCTGGCTGAAGACGTCGAAGATCAGCTGCTGCTTGTCTTCCGGTATGCCGATGCCGGTGTCGGCCACCGCGCACGCCAGCGTCACGGTGTCCTGCGATTCCGAGGCCAGCGACATGGAAAGGACCACGTCTCCCGCTTCTGTGAACTTGATGGCGTTTCCGACCAGGTTGATCACGATCTGGCTCAACCGTCCCGGGTCGCCCACCAGCTGGTCGGGCACGTCGGGAGCGACCCGGTAAGCCAGTTCGAGGCCCTTTTCCGTGGCAGGGATCGACATGGCCTGCACGGTGTTGGCGATGCGCTCCCGCAGTTCGAAGGGGATCGATTCGAGTTCCAGGCGGCCCGCCTCGATCTTCGAGAAGTCCAGGATATCGTTCAACAGGCCCTGGAGCGATTCCGTGGACTGATCGATGAGCCGCATGAACTCCCGCTGCCGGGAGGTGAGGTCGGTATGCAGCATGAGCTGGGTCATGCCGGTGATCCCGTTGATCGGCGTGCGGATCTCGTGGCTCATGTTGGCGAGAAACTCGCTCTTGGCCCGGCTGGCCTCCTCGGCGGACTCCTTGGCTTCCTGGAGTTCCCCCTGGAAGAGCACCATGTCGTGGGTCGTCTGCTCCAGCAGGGCGTTCTGCCGGTGCAATTCGTGAGCCATCCTGGTGCGTTCCGCGTCGATCTGCCCGATCGAGCGGGCGTTCCACCAGATCAGGATATTGAAGGCAATCACGTTACAGACCACAAAGATCGAATGGCCGAACTCCACACCGTAGAACCCCGCCCTTTCTCCCTGGAACTGGAGCCAGCCCAGGATGATAGGAATGAGAAAGGCCGCCGGGAGCAAACGGCGGGCCATGAGGCCGCCGGCCGTGGCGCTGACCAGCGTGGCGGCAGGTTCGCGGCGGGGACGTGCGCAGAATATGCCGACGCACACGACGCCGAAGCCCAGCGCGGTGTTCAGAGATATGGGGATCACGCCGGAAACCCGGTACAGGACCATGGTGCTGTATATCGCACCGGCCAGGGACAGCAGGGCAATGATCCCGGCGTTCATGACGCAGACGTGGGACAGCCAGTGTCTCGGCCCGCGCAGGTCGAGGAGCAGGAGCGCGAGACCCACCAGCATGAAGGTGAAGGCGGTGTGCGGCGCCATGCGGCTACCGCTCAGGGACGCCGCGAAGAGCCACTGGTCGATCCCCCTGCCGCCAACGTCCACGTCGAACAGCTTGACGGCCCCCAGCGCCATGAGGAGACCCGCGCCGGCGAAACCCGTCCAGCGGCGATATGCCGAAGCGTTCCTCGGCAGCAAGGCGCACAACGTGGCGCCGGCCAGTAGAAAGGCGGCGGCCGTGAGCGGATTCATGGGGACCCGGCCGGGGTTGACCAGACCCCGCAGGACGGCAAGATCGAACTGCCAGCCGGCGAGCACGAGCACCGAGCACGCGATGACGATCACGCTGCACAGATAGGCGGCTTTCTGCAACAACCGCACCCAGGCCGCGTCGATCTCCGTCGAAGACGCGTTGGTTTCCGTTGAAGCCATGGCCTACCTCCCGGTCAACGCGGGCCGGCGGTCGTCAGGGGAAGATCCCCCGGAGGAGTTTCGCCTGGGTCACCCGGCTGATTCCCTCGATCAATGCCGCGGTACGCATGTCGACCTTGTCTTCGGCTGCCCGGTGGACGGTCCTTCCAAAGGCGTCGATGAGGATGGTGTGCAGCCTGCCGTTGATCTCCTCGAGCGTCCACATGTAGTTCTGCGTATCCTGCACCCATTCGAAGTACGAGACGGTCACGCCGCCGGCGTTGCCCAGGACGTCCGGCAGGATGAAGACGTCCTTATCCCCGAGGATCTCGTCGGCATCGAGCGTGGTGGGTCCGTTGGCCCCTTCCGCAAGAAGCCTGCACTTCAACCGGTCCGCGTTGTCGCCGGTGATCTGGTTCTGCAGCGCGGCCGGGGCGAGGATGTCGCAGGGCAGTTCGAGCAGTTCCTGGTTGGTGACTTCGTCGGCCTCGGGATAGCCTTTCAGGAAACGGTTTTCCTCGCAGTACTTGAAGACGTCCTCCAGCGACAGTCCGTTGGCGTTGTAGATCCCGGTGGTGACGTCGCTTACCGCGACCACCCTGACCCCGCCTTCATCCAGGAAGCGCGCCGTGTTGCTGCCCACATTGCCGAAGCCCTGGACCACCGCCGTGGCGCCGTCCAGGGACATGCCCATGTGCTTCGCGGCCGCCTCGATCAGGTAGACCAGGCCGCGGCCGGTGGCTTCTCGGCGTCCCAGGGACCCACCCAGCACGACCGGCTTGCCGGTGACGACGCCCGGCACCGTGTAGCCCGCCTGCTGGCTGTACGTATCCATGATCCAGGCCATGACCTGCTCGTCGGTGCCCATGTCCGGGGCGGGGATGTCCTTGTCCGGTCCTATGATGTCGATGATTTCCGACGTGAAGCGGCGGGTGAGGCGCTGCAGCTCCCGGCGGGACAGGTCGGTCGGGTCGATTCGGACGCCGCCCTTGGCGCCGCCGAAGGGCAGATTGATCAGGGCGCATTTCCAGGTCATCCACATGGCCAGGGCGGAGACCTCCCCCAGGTTCACATCCTCGTGGTAGCGGATGCCGCCCTTGGTCGGCCCCATGGTGAGCAGGTGCTGCACCCGGTATCCGAAAACGTTTTCCACGAGATGGTATTCGTCCCGGCGAAAGGGGAGCGTCACGATATGGGTCCGCTGGGGAAAGAGCAGCCGTTCCCGGATGTTCTCGTCCAGTCCCATGATCTGCGCCGCCTTGAGAAACTGCTGCTGGGCCAGCTTGAACATGACCGAATCCCATTCGCCGCTGCGCGCGCGTACGCGTTCGATAGCGTAATGGATGGACCGGGAGAGCAGGGTCGTGTTGGCCTGGGTCTTCACGATGTAGTCCTGGGCGCCCGATTCCACGGCCGTGGCGGCCAGGGAAACGTCGTCGAGCCCGGTCAGTATGATGACCGGCAGGTCCGGCGCGGCCGCCCGGACGCTGTGAAGCGTGTCGAGATCGGCGCTGTCGGGAAGGACAAGGTCCAGCAGCACCACGTCGAAGGAAGTCTCCCCGATCAGGTCCAGCCCTTCCCGGAGCGTCCCGGCGACGTGTAGCCGGGTCGTAAGCCGGCTGGATTCCATGTAGTGGCGAATCAGCTGCACGTGCACGGGGTTGTCTTCGATCATCAGGACTTCGACGGTGTTTTCCGGCATGTTTACTCTCCAGGGTCCCGCGCACCAGGATCCGGCGCGCCCGCGGCAGACTGGTATTTGCGCACGGCTTCCGACAGATCGATCGTTCCTTCGTATAGTGATTTCCCGAGCACCACCCCTTCCAGGCCGTCCGCGGCGGCCCCGGCGGCCCGTTCGAGGTCTTCCAGCCTGGCCACGCCCCCCGACGCGATCACCCGCAAACCGCTCTCACGGGCCAGGCGCGCCGTCGAACCGGTGTTCAGTCCATTCATCGTACCGTCCCGGTCGATGTCCGTGTAGACGATCCTGCGGATCCCGGCTTCCTTCATGGCTTCCGCCAGTTCGAGGGATGAACAGGACCCGCCGGACGTCCAGCCGTTGACCGCGACCCGTCCCGCCCTGGCGTCGATGCCGACGACGATGCGTTCCGGTCCCCACGCCTCCACCACCTGCCGCACCATATCGGGACGCTCCACGGCCGCCGTGCCCAGGATGACGCGGCGCACCCCCAGCGCCAGCCAGGCCTCCACGGCCTCGGGCGTACGGATGCCTCCGCCCAGTTGTACCGGCATATCGGCCTGTTCCAGGATGGCGACGACACTCGTCCGGTTGCCCGCATAGCCGGTGAACGCGCCGTCCAGGTCGACGACGTGCAGGTAGGTCGCACCCTGCGATTTCCATCTCAACGCGACGTCCGCCGGGGAATCACCGTACACCGTTTCGTGGTCGCGCATTCCCTTTACGAGGCGGACGCATCGCCCCTGTCTGATGTCGATGGCGGGGTAGAGTTGCATCTGGAATCATCGCCCTCCGAAGCCCTGTCCGACGGCACGCTTTCGAACCACGCGTCCTGTGCTAAAGATGGACCGCAAAGCGCCGGCCTGTCAACCGACAAATCCCTTGACATGGACAACCCGGGCCCATAGTTTTCGGTGGAATCCGGCTCGATGGCTACCGGGTGTCCCGGCCCATGCTGCGCCGGTTCCCCGTGCGGTGGCCGACTTCCCCTCCGACCCCACGACCCCACGCCTTTCGTATACCCGATGTCAGCCTTTGTCGATCCTGTTCAGCCCCTGTTGAAGGCCCATAGGCGACTGGCCTCCGATCTGGCCGACCTGTGCCGGGAAGTGAATCACGAAGTCTATCTCGTGGGCGGTTCCGTGCGGGATGCCATCCTGGGCCGCACAGTACGGGACCTTGACCTTACGCTCGCGGCGGACGGACTGGCGCTAGGGCGGAAACTGGCGGACCGCCTGCGGTGTCCCTTCGTGCCGCTCGACGATACGGACCGAACCGGGCGCGTCGTGTTACGGCACCGGTTCACGATCGATATATCGTCCTTCAAGGGCGATACCCTGGAGGCGGATCTCCGCAAGCGGGATTTCACCATCAACGCCATGGCCGTCCGCCTGGCGGACCTGCTGGGCGGCCGACCGTCGATCATCGATCCCCTGGGCGGCGCGGCCGACCTCGCAGCAGGGAGGCTCAAGGCCGTATCCGAAGCGTCCTTTCACGACGACCCGCTACGCGTATTGAGGGCGTTCCGGCTTGCCGGCCAGTTCGGCCTGGACATCACGCCCCGTACCGAGACGTGGATCGCGGCATGCGACGAAGACCTGCGAGAGATATCGGGCGAACGCCTGCTTTACGAACTGTCCTTGATCATGGGGAGGCGACGCACGTCGGATCGGGTGACCGCCATGATCCGCTCCGGCGTGTTCGCGTCGCTCTTTCCCGGGTGGATGGGAACGTCGTCGGCATCGGTGTCTCATCGGCTGGAACGGACGGACCGGCTCATCGCAAGGGACGTTTTCCTGGAGGACCAGGGACTTTACGTCCACCTGACCGGATGCGAAGCAAAAATGGCGGGCGACCGTACCAGCCTGTGGATCCTCCGATTCGCCAGCCTCGTGCTGTGCGGCATCCTGGCTGGCGGCGCGGCTGGCGGTACGGACGGGACTCCTGACCGGATTGGCGGTGCGGCCGGTAGTACGGCCGGCAGCACGGAACCAGCCCTCGACCGGGTCGAAGGCGCGGCCGAACGGTTGAGGCTGAGCAAGCGGGAAAGGCAGGCGCTCCACCAGCTGGTGTTCGGGGCGTTGAGACTGCTCGAAGGGGCCGCTTCAGGGGAACCGGATGACGAAGCGCTCTGCCGGATTTTGCGCGGGTCGAAAGACGATACCCCCGGCGCGGCACTCCTCGCCATTGCGCACGGACCGGACGAGGGAATCGCGGCGGGCGGCAGGATCGCGAAGGCCGCGCGCCGGCTCCTGCGGCTTTACGCCCGGCACCGGATCCTGCGGGCGAAGGGCCTGATCTTGAACGGCGCGGATATCATGGACGACCTGGGCCTGACCGAGGGACCGGAGATCGGCCGCCTGCTGGATAAGCTTGAAACGATCCAGACCATACATGACATTCGGACCAGGGAACAAGCCCGGAAGCTACTCTACGAAGATGCCGCGGATGGCTTGGCCGGCGCGGAAAGCGCATAGCACGGATGGCTTGGCCGGCGCGGAAAGTGCATAGCGCGGTCCGGACTGCGAGTTTTGACCATGAAGCTCTGTACCACCCTTCAGATGCGTTCGATCGACCGTCGCACCATCGAAGACTACAGCCTGTCCGGTTACGAACTGATGGAAAGGGCGGGCTGCCGGGTGGCGGAAATCGCGAAGCAGCTCCTGGAGGGCGTGGCCGGCAAGACGGTCGCCGTAGTGTGCGGAAAGGGGAACAACGGGGGGGACGGATTCGTGGCCGCCCGGTATCTCCATCTGTGGGGCGCTTCGGTCACCTGCCACGTGCTCGCCGCCAGGCCGGCCCTGCCGGTCGACGCTAAGAAGCACCTGGAACGGCTAGAAGAAACCGGCCTGGTTCCTGACTTCCGGCCCGACGGTCCGCTCGAATTGCCCGGCCAGCCCGGCCGGCCCCCGGCGCTGATCATCGACGCGCTCCTCGGCACCGGGTTGAAGGGACCGCCGCGCGATCCATACGGCGCGGCCATCGCGGTGATCAACCTCAGCTCATCTCCTGTGCTCTCCGTCGACACCCCGTCGGGCCTGGCGCCCGGCTGCGGAAGTCCGCAATCCCGTCCCCGTGCGGAATGGACCTGCGTGCGCGCCGACCATACCCTATCGATCGGCCTGATGAAGGTCGACCTGGCTACTTACCCCGGCCGTTCCTGGTGCGGGGTCCTGGAAGTCGCGGACATCGGCTTTCCCGACCGTGCCGTAGAGGCGGAGGCGTTGTATCTCTCCATGCCCGAGCGAAGCGAGATGGCCGGCCTGATCCCGGTTCACCGGCCCGGGGACCACAAGGGAAGCCGCGGAAAGGTCGCCGTCGTCGCCGGTTCGGCGGGCATGGCGGGAGCGGCGACGCTGGCTTCCCGCGCGGCTCTGCGCGGCGGCGCGGGCATGGTCATGCTCGGTGCGCCCGCGGGCCTGATGTATGCCCTGACGGCCAGGCACACGGAAGTGATGCTTCGCAGCCTGTCCGAAACCGCCGAAGGATCGCTTTCTCTCGCGGCCGAGTCCGACATCGATGCGCTGCTATCCTGGGCTGACGTGCTGGCCATCGGTCCGGGTCTCACGCGCCACGAGGAAACCTCCGCGCTGATCCGCCGCGTCGTATCGAACAGCGAGCGGCCGGTCGTCATCGACGCCGACGGAGTGAACGCCTTCGCGGGCCACCGGGACGGCCTGTCCGGCACGGCGCCGGAAGTCATCATGACGCCCCACGTGTTCGAGCTGTCCAGGCTGACCGGCATGGCCGTCGACGACATCGAGGCGGACCGGGTCGCGGCCGCGAGACAGGCCGCCGGTACCCTGCAGGTCACGCTCGTGCTCAAAGGCGCCGCCTCGCTGGTGGCTTCCCCCGATGGACAGGTCTCGGTGAATTCCACTGGGAACCCTGGGATGGCCACCGCCGGATCCGGCGACGTGCTGACCGGCCTCATCGCCGCCCTGCTCGGCCAAGGCCTCGGTGCATGGGACGCGGCCCGGCTGGGGGTATACCTCCACGGTCTGGCAGGCGATCTAGGCGCGGAGGCCATGGGGCCGCACAGCCTGGTGGCCGGTGATCTCATCGACTATTTGCCCGGCGCCTTCCTGCATACGGGCGGGGGACGGGCTTCACCCTAGAAAGCAGGATTCCGTGGACACGAAATTCGACCCGGCGTCGCTTGAGGAAATCGTGGTCCGCGCCTTGCGGGAGGACGTGGGAGACGGCGACGTCACCACCGAGTGGACGCTGGCGACCGACGCTGTGGCCCGCGCCCAATTCGAGGCCGGGCAGCCCGGCATCCTGTCCGGCCTGTACCCGGCGTGTCTCACGTTCCGGGAGGTGGACCCCGGCCTGGAATTCCGCGCCCTGCTGACCGACGGCGACCAGGTGGAACCCGGCCAGACCATCGCCGAAGTGCGGGGCGCCGCGCGGTCGGTACTCACCGCCGAACGAACAGCGCTCAATTTCATGCGTCACCTTTCCGGCATCGCATCCATGACCCGTCAATACGTCGACGCCGTGCGGAACACCGGCGCGCGCATCGTGGATACCCGCAAGACCACGCCCGGTCTCCGCGACCTGGAGAAAAGGGCCGTACTGCACGGCGGCGGAGACAACCACCGCCACGGTCTCTTCGACATGGTGCTGATCAAAGACAACCACATCGCCGCCGCGGGCGGCATCGCCGCCGCGGTTCGCACCTGCAGATCGAACATGAAGCAGTCGGGCAGGCGGTACGACATCGAGGTGGAGACGAGCACCCTGGACCAGGTTGAAGAGGCCGTGCGCAGCGGGGCGGACTGGATCATGCTGGACAACATGAGCGACGCGGAAATGCGGACGGCGGTCGGCCGGGTCCGCGCGCTGACCGCGGCGGATCAGTCCATCGTGGTCGAAGCGTCGGGAGCGATCACGTTGGATCGGCTCACAGCAATCGCGAAAACCGGGGTAGACGTGATCTCCGTCGGTGCCTTGACCCATTCCGCACCGGCACTCGATATCAGCCTGAACGTGATGGCCTCCGACTGAAGCGGATGCACCGGAACGGAACGACGATGAAGCCTCCGTGCCCGAGCGATGAGTTGGAAGGATTCCAGGACCGGTACGACGCGGTCCGCATGCGCGCGAAGCTGTCATCACGGATCTTCGGCCGCGTATTGGAGTACCACGCGCGGGTGGGGTCCACCAATGACGTGATCCTGGACATGGCCGAACAGGCCGCGCCCCATGGGACGGTCTGCCTTGCCGATGAGCAGTCGGCCGGCAGGGGCCGCCGCGGATACGGGTGGTTCTCGCCCCCCGGATGCGGGATCTGGGCTTCCGTCCTGCTCCGGCCCCGGCTGTCCGCGGACCGGACCCCTCCGCTCACGTTGTGTGCCGCCGCCGCCGTGGCCCCCGTCCTGGAAACGGCCGCCGGCGTGTCCGTGGAAATCAAGTGGCCGAACGACCTGCTCATGGAAGGACGCAAGGTCGCCGGCATCCTGGCCGAATCCCGCGTCGTGTCCGGTGACGAGCCGGTCATCGTGATCGGCATGGGGATCAACGTAAACCACACCCGTGGACAGTTTCCCGACGAGCTTTCCGCGTCCGCCACTTCGCTGCGCATCGAATCGGGCCGCCCCGTGGGTCGCGAGGACCTGTTCCTGGCCATCCTGGCCTCCCTGGAGTCCGCCTACGGGCATTACCTGGCATCCGGGCCCGCGTCTCTCCTAGCCGAAGTCGACGCCCGTCTCGCCTGGCAAGGGTTGACGGTCGAGGCCGACAGCCCCGCCGGATCCGCCGGGCGTGTATCCCACATCGATGAGGAGGGCGGCCTGGTGCTCGACCGCCAGGACGGCGGCCCCCTGGTCATCCGTTCCGGATCCATCAGACTGCTTAGACTTCGTACGTAGATCCGGGCGTAAGTGGCATATTGGCATTGCGATTGAAAGGCGGACCGAGGTAAATTGGATCAGCGGATTCGAAGTTCATCCCGTGCATGATCGGCAGATTGCCGGCCATCTTCGCAGTCTGCCGCGCACGGGCGAAGTCGGCAATCGAAGGGAGACCAGGCTTCATGGGATTACTAATCGACGTCGCGCTGCCGCTGGCACTCGCCTTCATCATGCTCGGGCTTGGGCTCGGGCTCACCTTCGACGATTTCGCTCGGGTGGTGCGCCGGCCGCGCGACTTCGCGGTGGGTGCCTTCTCCCAGATCGTCCTGCTGCCGGCTGTTGCCTTCGTCCTCGCCAGCGTCTGGCCGATGGCGCCGGAACTCGCGTTGGGCCTGATGATCATCGCCGCCGCGCCGGGCGGTCCGACCTCCAATATCCTGACCGCGTTTGCGCGCGGCGATGTGGCGCTGTCGATCTCGCTGACCGCGGTGATCAGCCTGGCAAGCGTGATCACCATTCCGGCCATCGTAGTCTTCGCCTACGGGCAGTTCATCGGCGATTCGGCGGAGCAGGACATATCGGTCGCCGGCGCCGCACTCGGCGTCTTCCTGATCGTTGCCGTTCCGGTGCTGACCGGTCTTGTCATCCGCCGCATCGCGGAAGGCTTCGCGCTTCGGTTCGAACCAGCGGCCCGCAAGGTCTCTGCGGTGCTGTTGATGCTTGTACTCGCCGGCGCGATCTACGATCAACGCGCCAACCTCGTCCCCTATTTCGCGCAGGCCGGGCTGGTCACGCTCGTCCTCAACTTGCTGATGATGACCATCGCCTGGTTCCTCGCCCGGATGTTCACCTCCGGACCAACCCAGCGGACCGCCATTTCAATCGAATGCGGCATCCAGAACGGGACGCTCGCGATCGCGGTCGCGGTAATGCTGTTCGGCGGCGGGCTCGCGACCATGCCGGCGGCGACCTACAGCCTGATCATGTTCGCCACCGCGCTGATCTACATCGCCCTGCTGCGGCGGATCGTTTGACCGCGGCGCGGTCCTCCCGCGCCGGCTCAACCACTTCCCGATGCTCGACAATAGCCGCCCCCGCGTGACGGTGTGCCGCCTCTTCCCGGTGCCGGGTGGACCTTAGCGGATCGTGTCCAGGGCATGCCCCGACTGACTCGGTGCGCCGCACCAGGGTGAGGAGCCGCGAAACGTCAAATCACCGTCGAACGGCGGAAAACGCGCGCGCCACAAATCAAAAAATACTTGCATCAACCAATGACCTTTCATATATTAGCAGACTGGACATTCGAGTGCTAATTTCAGAATCACTACTTGTTGAATATACAAGTATTTAGTTGACTCAAAAAGTGCGTACAGCCCAGCTGTTCGCCTTGCTCAGAATCGCCCGGTACCACCCGGCGAAACACAGGGGGTAGCAGAAGTGCCAGCAAAACAACTTTCATTCGACGCCGATGCCCGGCAGGCCCTCAAGCGAGGGGTGGACGCCCTGGCTGACGCGGTCCGTGTCACCATGGGTCCCAAGGGACGTTGCGTCGTGCTCGACAAGAAATTCGGTTCACCCACTTTCACGCTGGACGGCGTCACGGTGGCGAAGGAAATCGAGCTCGAGGACAATTACGAAAACATGGGCGCGCAGATGATCAAGGAAGCCGCGTCGAAGACGAGCGACGTGGCCGGCGACGGGACGACCACGGCCACCGTCCTCGCCCAGGCCATCTACGCGGAAGGCCTGCGGAACGTGACTTCCGGCGCCAATCCCATGGATCTGAAGCGGGGCATCGACAAGGCCGTATCGGCGGTGGTCGGTTCGATCGCTGAAATGTCTAAGGCCGTGGAAGGACGGAAGGAAATCTCCGAGACCGCTACCGTTTCGGCCCATGGCGACGCCACCATCGGCGACCTGATCGCGGACGCGATGGAAAAAGTGGGCAAGGACGGCGTCATCACGGTCGAAGAGGCCAAGAGCATGGAAACCTCCCTGGACGTCGTGGAGGGCATGCAGTTCGACCGCGGTTATCTGTCGCCTTACTTCGTTACCGATTCCGAGTCCATGGAAGCGGTACTCGAGGACACGAAGATCCTGATTCACGACAAGAAGATCAGCGCCGTCAAGGATATCTATCCCGTCGTCGAGAAGATCGCCCAGAGCGGCTCCCCGCTGCTGATCATCGCCGAGGACATCGAGGGCGAGGCCCTTGCCCTGCTGGTGGTCAACAAGCTTCGCGGCACCCTGAAGGTCGCCGCGGTCAAGGCGCCCGGATTCGGCGACCGTCGTAAGGCCATGCTCGAGGATATCTCCATCCTGACCGGCGGTACGGTCATCTCCGAGGACGCCGGCTTCAAGCTGGAAAACGTGACCGTGGGCGACCTGGGTACGGCCAAGCGCGTCAACCTCGACAAAGACAACACGACGATCGTCGAAGGCGCCGGCGGCACCGACGCGATCCAGGGACGCATCAACCAGATCCGCGCCCAGATCGAGGAAACCACCTCCGATTACGATCGGGAGAAGCTGCAGGAACGCCTGGCCAAGCTGGCGGGCGGCGTGGCGGTCATCAACGTGGGCGCCGCGACGGAAGCCGAGATGAAGGAAAAGAAGGCACGGGTCGAAGACGCCCTCAACAACGCCAAGGCGGCCATCGAGGAAGGCGTCGTACCGGGCGGCGGCGTCACGTTCATCCGCGCGCTCTCCGCGCTGGACAACGGACTGGACACCGAGGGTGACGAAACCGTCGGCGCCGGCATCGTGCGCAAGGCGCTCGAGGCGCCCGTAAGGCAGCTGGCGGAGAACGCCGGCCTTGAAGGATCCATCATCCTGCAGAAGATCAGGGAAGGCGAAGGCGGATTCGGTTACAACTTCGAGTCCGATACCTACGGCGATATGTCCGAAACGGGCGTGATCGAGCCCGCCAAGGTCTCCCGCGTAGCGCTGCAGCACGCCGCGAGCATCGCCGGCCTGCTGCTGACCACCGAAGCGCTGGTGGCGGAACTCCCCGAAGACACCCCGCCTCCGGCCATGCCGCACGGCGGCGGCATGTACTAAGCGGGACGCTTCGAAAAGGAACCGGTCTCCGACCGGTTGCAGGTAAACCCCCGGTGGCTTCACCGGGGGTTTTCTCTTGCTACGGCCGGTCGCCGATTCTATATTCCCCCGAGACCGGACGGCGGATACGAAATACAGGTCCTGGGCGACGGAGCGACCATGAGAAACCCGGTGGTAATAGAACGCGCGGAACGGCTTCACCAGATCCCGCTGAACCGGCCCCTGGAACATTCACGATACTTAAGAAGACTGGCTGCCAGGGGGATCGAGCCCATAGATCTGACCACGGGCATCGACGACCTTCCCCCCGGACAGGCTGCCATCGAGAAGATCTTCGACGCCGATTCGGCCACCGGAGGTCGAGGCGAACCGCGCGGTCCTGGCAGCCCAGGCGGTCCAGGCAGCCCGGAAGTACCGGCCGAGTCATCCCGGCTCACCGGCGCCGAGTTCCGCAGGGCGTTCAGCAACTGGTTCGCGTACCGGTTCGACGTGGAGATCGATCCCGACAGGCACGTCCTGCCCTTCGCGGGTTCGGCGGTCGGCCCGGCCTGCGTGGCCATGGCGCTGGTCAACCCCGGTGAAACTGTGTTGGCGCCCGACCCCTCCCATCCGGCCTACCGGACCAGCGCCGTGCTGGCGAACGGACAGATCCTATCCTATCCCCTGCACGGACGAAACGATTTCCTCCCCAACCTGAAGCAGATCGAACCCCGGATCGCCGGACAGGCAAAACTGATGTACGTCGGTTTTCCGAACGATCCGACCGGGGTCGTGGCGGACCATTCGTTCTTTCGGGAACTCATCGATTTTGCGCGCAGGCACAACATCATCGTCTGTCACGATGCGACGCAGCACTTTCTTACGTACGACGGGATCGAAGCCCCGAGCCTCCTGCAGACGCCCGGCGCGATGAACGTGGGCATCGAGTTGTTTTCCCTTTCCGTGCTACCCGGAGGCGTATTCCGCGACCTGGGCGTGGCGGTGGGCAATCCTTCCGCGCTGGCCGCCATCTCCCAGTTGACCTCCCATCTGCATGCCCCGCTGATGCCCGACCTTCTCGCGGCCGCAGCCACGGAGTTTCCCCGTCTGGACCGGCACGTGGAAGCCATGGTTTCCAGGTGCGGGTCGCAAAGAGACCTGATGGTATCGGGGCTGCGGGACCTCGGCTGGCACCTGCCCGCGCCCGGCGGCGGACCATACGTCTGGCTACCCGTGCCGCCCCGTTATTCCTCCGTACGATTCAGCATCCTGTTGCGCAAGGCCGGCGTGTTCGTCGTGCCCGGCGCATACCTGGGCGAATACGGCGAAGGATACGTCCGATTGGCCTTCAACGGCGACGAGTCGCAGATCCGTGAAGCGCTCGACCGCATCGACCGGCAGATGTCGCGGTTCCGTTTGCGCAAACGGGCGTTCCCCGCGGTCAGTCTGGCCTGAACGGTTCCGCCCCATGTCCGGAGACTGGATCAGCGTGCGGGGCATCCGCACATTCGGCCACCATGGCGTGACGGCCCGGGAACGGACGCTGGGACAGGTATTCGAAGCCCACGTCGCACTGCGGCTGGACCTGTCGGAGGCGTCCCGGACGGACCGCCTGTCCGATACCGTGGATTACGCGGACGTCTGCCGGCGCGTGGGACGCATTCTCGGCGGCGAGCCGTGCTGTCTGCTGGAGGCGGTCGCCGGCCGGGTGGCGGACGAACTGATCTCGGCCTACCCCCCTGTGGACCAGGTCGTGGTCAGACTGTGGAAGCCCGGTGTGGCCGCGGAATTGCCGCATTCGGGAACCCCCGGGGTCACCGTGCATCGTAGCAGGGAGGCGTGACGTACCGGACCGTTGCGTACAGGACCGTGCCGTGCCTGAACAAGCCGACCAAGTGGGCCAAGCCGACTACAAGGTGCGAAATGGCGTCTGTCGCGCTGGGACTGGGCAGCAACATCGGGGATCGCGTCGCCAGGTGTCGGCAAGCGCTATGCGAACTGGCCGGGCATGAGGCGATCCGGATCGTCAGGTGCTCGTCATGGTACGAGACGCGGCCGGTAGGCCACGCTGGCCAGCCCGACTTCGTCAACGGCGCGGTCCTTGTGGAGACCACGCTTGCGCCCTTGCGACTGCTCGAATCGCTCAAGGGCGTCGAAACGCGCATGGGACGTTCCGTCACGTGGGAAAAAGGACCCCGCGAAATCGATCTCGACCTGTTGCTCTACGACGACCTGGTACTCGGGCGGCCGGGTCTCGACATCCCCCATCCCGCCATGGCGCAACGGGCCTTCGTGCTCGTTCCCCTGGCGGAAATCCACCCGGACCTGGTCCACCCTGTATACGGACGGACCGTGTCCGACCTGCTGGATGACCTGAAACCCGTGGACCATCTCGTCCGCTTTCTTGCCGAGCCATAACCGGAGTCCTGATGGAAGAAGCCAATGCCGATCTGATCACGCTGATCCTGGCCGCTGGAAAAGGCACCAGGATGCACTCCGGCCTGGCGAAGGTGCTGCACCGTGTAAACGGCCGGCCGATGATTCACTACGTGCTGGACACGGCGCGGGCGCTCCGGCCCCGGCGGATCATCGTCATCGTCGGTCACCAGGCCGGCGAGGTGCGGCGGGAACTGGCCGGATCGACCGGATTGCCCGGATCGACCGGATTGCCCGGACCGACCGGATTGCCCGGTCAGCCCGGACCGACCGTGGAATTCGCCGTGCAGGAGGAGCAGCTGGGCACCGGCCACGCGGTGCGCCAGGCCGGACCGCTGCTGGCCGGCGAAAGCGGTATCGTGCTCGTCCTCGCCGGTGACACGCCCCTGATCCGTCCTACTACCCTGGCAGCGCTGATCGACGCGCACCGCCGGAACGGCGCCGCGGCCTCCGTACTCACCGCACGCGTCGACGACCCCACGGGCCTGGGGCGCATCCTGCGCGACGATACGGGCTGTATCGACCGGATCGTCGAGGAGAAGGACGCCACCGAGGAACAGCGGGCGCTTAAGGAGATCAACACTAGTACCTACTGTTTCGATCCTGTCCTGCTGCTGCGGGCCCTGGACCAGCTGACCCCGGAGAACCGGCAGGGCGAATACTACTTGACGGACACCATCGAGATACTCCGGCGGGAGGGCCGCCGCATCGCGGACGCACCGGCCGGCATGCCGGAAGAATCCATGGGGATAAACACCCCGGAGCAGCTGTCGGCGGCCGAATCATGGCTGCTGGAGCGGGACCGCGCGAGGCCTCGCGACAGCTAAAAAACAGTTGACACCGCACCCTCCAACTCTGTATATATAGTGGTCTGGAAAGCGAATCGGTTTCCGCCTGTCGAACCAGCGTTCGATTTGACGGCGGAACTGTGTCGAGACCGGGGTACAAAGGGGGATCGCATGGTGAAAGGAACTGGTCGATGAAGCACTGTTGGTACCCTACCTATGTTTCCCTTCCTGGTGTATTTCCCTAGTTAGCTCTCCGGTTATCTCTGGCAAGCAGATATCGATGGTCGCACGGTCCCGTTGCCGGCTGTACCTCAGGACGCGATCCGCGTGGGATCCGCCATGACGAGACAAGTCATCCAACCCTCCGCGAACCGGCCGGACGCCGTTCCGGAAGGACGGGGGACAGGCGGCCGCTGGCGCGTTCGGGCGCTTGAAGGCGTGATCATCATCCTGGTCGGGCTGAACGCCTACCTGATCTACTCGGTGGCGACCTCGTCCGCATTCTCGACGTCCACCGAACGGTCCGTCGAGACGGTCGTCGACCCCTCGGCCTTCCATATCCAGGTGGAGGTCCTGAACGGATGCGGTGAACGGGGAATCGGACAACAGGCCATGCGGTTTCTCAGGGAACGAGGATTCGACGTGGTCAATATCGATAACGCCGACCATTTCGAATACCGGGAAACGGTCGTGCTGGACCGCCGGGGAACGGACGGACCGTCCGAGGCCGCCCGCGCGGTCGGAAACGCGCTGGGTACGCAGTATGTCCTGCTCCAGCGGAACGATGACCGGCTGGTGGACGTATCGGTGGTGATCGGCAAGGATTACGGCGAACTGCTCTTTTCCGTGGAGAACGACTGATCGTGGCGTTGGCATCGCAGGAAATCGCGGAGCAAGCGACCCTTACCATGCTGGCCAAGAATGCGGCGGACGTGATGATCATCGACCTCAGGGGGCTCTCGTCCATCACGGACTACTTCGTCATCGGGACGGCGGGTTCCGAACCGCAGATCAAGGCGGTCGTCGAGCAGGTGGCGTCGGATCTCAAGGAGCGGGATACAACGCCCTGGCACACGGAAGGCAAACAGAGCTGGCGGTGGGTACTGCTCGACTACGTGGACGTGGTCGTACACGTGTTCAGAGCGGAAGTCCGGGCATTCTACGGGCTCGAGCGGCTCTGGGGAGACGCGCCCCGGGTCGCCGTTTCTACCGACGCGACAACGGGTGAAATCATCCGCACGTCCGACGCGGGCGTCCCCGGGGCCAGGGTGGACGCACTGGAACACGAGGCATAGATTGGGCATTCTCGTCGTCGGAACGGTGGCGTTTGATACGGTGAAGACACCGGAAGGAGAGGCGAACGACGCGATCGGGGGGTCGGCGACCTATTTCTCGGCGGCCGCCAGTTTCTATACGCCGGTAGACGTCATCGCCGTCGTGGGAAACGATTTCCCCATGGCGTCCCTGGATTTCCTGCGGGAGAGGCAGGTCGACGTATCGGGCCTGGAGGTGAAGGAAGGAAAGACCTTCCGCTGGGCGGGCGAATACGCCGCCAACATGAACGACCGCCGCACGATCGACACGCAGTTGAACGTGATTTCCGGTTTCAAGCCCGTGCTGGCGGAGCGGCACCGCGCGCACGATCACGTGTTCCTGGCGAATCTCGATCCGGACATTCAACGCGACGTGCTGGACCAGACATGCCGCACGGACCATCCGGGACGTACAGGCGTCGTCGCCTGCGACACCATGGACTTCTGGATCGAGGGGCAAAGAACGTCCCTGCTGTCGACGCTGAGCGGAGTGGACGTGCTGATCATCAACGACAGCGAGGCCCTGCAACTGGTGGACGACCACAGCCTCGTGCGGGCGGCGGAACGCATCCTGGAGCTCGGCCCGCGGGCGGTGGTGGTCAAGAGAGGCGCACACGGCGCGACGCTCTGTACCCGCGACGCCTGGTTCGGCATCCCTTCATACCCCGTGGCCGACGTGGTGGATCCGACGGGCGCCGGGGATACCTTCGCGGGCGGATTCATGGGTTACCTCGCCCGGTCGGGCGATACGGGTGTAAGCGCCTTGAAACGCGCCATGGTGCACGGCAGCGTCATGGCCTCGTTCAACGTGGAGGATTTCAGTGTCAGGCGGCTCGAATCGCTTACCGAAGCCGAGATTTCGGACCGCCACGATCGGTTCATGGAGATGATCACACCATGAATTTCAAGACCATCCGGTGGGAGCGCGACGAAGGCGTGCTGGTATTGCTGGACCAGACGCGCCTGCCCGGCGAAGTGGTCTACACCAAATGCCGGGACATCGCGTCCGTGGCGGAGGCCATACGGCGGCTGAGTGTACGCGGTGCGCCCGCCATCGGCGTCGCCGCGGCCTTCGGAGTCGTCGTCGGAGTCCAGCACAGCCGCGCGGCCGACTTCGCCTCCTTCTGCCGGGAAGTCGACGAAGCCGCGGAACTGTTGGCGGCCACCCGTCCCACGGCGGTCAACCTTTTCTGGGCGCTGGAGCGGATGCGCCGGACCGTGCGCGAACACAGGAATGAAACCGTGGAGGATATCAAACGCACCTTGCTCGGCGAAGCCCTGGCCATACAGTCGGAAGACGAGCACTCTTGCCGCCTGATCGGTGAGCACGGCGCCGCCTTGCTCCGCACCGGACAGACAGTGCTCACGCATTGCAACGCCGGCGCGCTCGCCACGGCCGGCGCGGGCACCGCCCTCGCCGTGGTGTACCAGGCGCACAGGGAAGGCAAGCGGGTTCACGTCTACGCCGATGAGACGAGACCCGTCCTCCAGGGCGCCAGGCTGACTTCCTGGGAGCTGACCCGGGCGGGCATAGGCGTGACGCTCATATGCGACAACATGGCTGCCCAGGTCATGAAAGAAGGCCGGATCGACTGCGTGATCGTGGGCGCGGACCGCGTGGCCGCCAACGGCGACGTCGCCAACAAGATCGGCACCTACGGCGTGGCCGTGCTGGCCGACGCGCACGACGTGCCTCTGTACGTGGCGGCGCCGTACTCTTCGATCGACCTGACCATCGAATCGGGCGCCGGGATCCCCATCGAAGAGCGCGAAGCCACCGAAGTAAGCGAGGGGTTGGGCGGACGCACCGCCCCCGAGGAAGTGGAGGTATACAATCCCGCATTCGACGTAACCCCGGCCCGTTACGTGTCTGCGATCATCACGGAACGCGGCGTGGCCAGACCGCCCTACGCCGAGAGTCTCGCCGCGCTGTCACACCATGCATGGGAACCGGCCGTCACCGGGTAAAGGAGCGTGTAACATCAAAGGAGCGTGTACCATACTATGAAGACACCAACGGTTAAGAAGGAAGACCTGCAGCGGGACTGGCACGTCGTGGACGCCGACGGCAAGGTGCTGGGCAGGCTGGCCAGCGAAGTGGCCAAAATCCTGCGCGGCAAGCACAAGCCGATCTACTCGCCGCACCTGGACACCGGTGACCATGTCATCGTCATCAACGCGGAAAAAGTGGTTCTGACGGGCAAGAAGCCGCAGAACAAGCTCTACTACCGCCATAGCGGCTATCCCGGCGGTCTGAAGACGATCAGCTACGAACGCATGGCCGCCCGCCATCCCGACCGGGCGCTGCGCATGGCCATCAAGGGCATGTTGCCGCACAACGCCCTCGGCCGCCAGATTTTCCGCAAACTCCGCGTGTACGCCGGCGCGGAACACCCCCACAGCGCCCAGAAACCGGTCGCGCTGGACATATAAGGAGCGTAAAGAAGCATGAATTCGGATACCCATGGACATCACGCAGTGGGCAGAAGGAAACGCGCGATCGCCAAGGTCTGGCTGCGCGCGAAGAAGGAAGGCGCCAGCCACAAGGTCAACGACAAGCCGCTGCTCGATTACTTTGACCGGCCCGGTCTCGTCGCCGCGATCGAGGAACCCCTGGTACTCACCGAGATGAACGACCAGGTGGTCGTCTTCGCACGGACCTTCGGCGGCGGCAAGACCGGCCAGGCCGGGGCGTTGAGACTCGGTATCGCGCGGGCGCTGAAGGACATGGACGAAAGCCTGCACGCGCCGCTGCGCGAAGCGGGCATGCTGACGCGGGATTCACGCATCAAGGAGCGCAAGAAATACGGACTGGCCGGCGCACGCAAGCGGTTCCAGTTCTCTAAGCGTTAATTCAAAGGACGCAGGCCTGACCGCCTGCCAGACAAGGAGATCAGTACCGCCTATGGGCATTCCGACCATTCAGGAACTGCTGGGCGCAGGCGTTCACTTCGGCCACCAGACCCGGCGCTGGAACCCGAAGATGAAACAGTTCATATTCGCCGAGCGCAACAACATCTACATCATCGACCTGAAGAAGACGCTCAGCCAGATCGAGATCGCCTATGACGCCGTGCGCAAGGCCGTCGAGAAAGGGCAGTCCGTCCTCTTCGTGGGCACGAAGAAGCAGGCCAGGCCCATCATCATCGAAATGGCGCAGCGGTGCGGCATGTTTTACGTCGCGGAACGCTGGCTCGGCGGCATGTTGACGAATTTCCAGACCATCCAGACCAGCGTCAAGCGCCTGGAAGAACTCGAGAAAATGAAAGAGCACGGTACCATGGAAGCGCTCACGAAAAAAGAGGCCGCCAGCCTGGAGAAGGAGCGGGAGCGCCTGCAGAAAGTGTTGGGCGGCATCCGCGAAATGCGCGACCTGCCCGGCGTCATCTTCGTGGTGGACGCCCGCAAGGAACGGATAGCGGTCGCGGAGGCGAATACCCTGGAGATCCCCATCGTCAGCATCCTGGATACGAACTGCGACCCCGACCTGATCGATTATCCCATACCCGGGAACGACGACGCCCTCCGGTCCATCAGCCTCATTACGGAAGTCGTCGCGAGCGCCGCGGAGGAAGGGCTGCGCAATTCCGGACGGCCTGTACCCGGGGACGAGGCACCGGTCGAAGAGGTCGAGGAAGTCGAAGAACAGCAGGCCTGAAGTGGATACGTGGCCGGGGAAAGGCGGCCGTAGCGGATGATCGGAGCCGATCGTATCAAATCCGAGCATGACCGCTAGATTTCAATCGATTTCATGACTATATCAGCCAGTGACGTAAAAACGTTGAGAAGCCAGACCGGCGCCGGAATGATGGACTGCAAGCGGGCCCTCCAGGAGACCGAAGGCAGTATCGAAAAGGCGGTAACGCTCCTGCGCGAGAAAGGCATAATGGCGGCGTCCAAGAAGAGTGCCCGGGAGGCGAAAGAAGGCATCATCCATACCTATATCCATCCCGGCAGCCGCATCGCCACCATGGTCGAGATCAACTGCGAGACCGATTTCGTCGCGCGGAACGAGTCATTCCAGACCCTGGCCCGCGATATCGCCATGCAGGTAGCGGCCACACGGCCCCTCGCCGTGGACCGGGACCAGATCGAAGAAGCCGTCCTGGAACAGGAACGGGAGATTTACCGGAACCAGGCGCGGAACGAGGGCAAGCCGGACCAGATCATCGACCGGATCGTCCAGGGAAGAATCGAGAAATTCAACCAGGAAAACTGCCTCCTGGAACAGCCGTTCATACGGGATACCGACAAGACCGTGCGGGACCTGATCACGGAGGCGGTGGCCACGCTGGGCGAGAACATCATGGTCAGACGGTTCGTCCGGTACGAGCTGGGCGGAGAGTAATCCGCCGAACAACCTTGCCGGCAGGAACGTAACCGGTTTTCCGATGCCAGAGAGGTGTATCGTGGAAGCGAAAGAGATCATCAAGGAAACCAGCCGTAAGATGGACCAGTCCGTCGAGGTGCTGCGCATGGAACTCGCCGGCCTCCGGGCCGGCCGGGCCAACCCGGCCCTGCTGGACAACGTCCAGGTGGAAGCCTATGGGACCATGACCCCCATCAACCAGGTCGCCACCATCAACACGCCGGATGCCCGCACGATCTCGATACAGCCGTGGGACAAGCAGATGATTTCCGAAATCATCCGCGCCATCCAGACCTCCGACCTGGGACTCATGCCGAATTCCGACGGCAACGTCATCCACCTGCCGGTACCTGCGCTCACCGAAGAGCGAAGGCTTGAATACGTAAAACTGATCAAGAAACTGGGCGAGGACGGCAAGATCGGCATCCGGAACGTGCGCCGGGAAATGAACGAGCGCATCAAGGCCGAAGAAAAGGCCCACCGGTTGTCGGAAGACGAAAGCAAGCGGCACCAGAAGACCATCCAGGATCTCACCGACCAGCATACCTCCTCCATCGACAGCGCCATATCGGTAAAAGAACAGGAAATCCTGGAGATCTAGGCGGATACCGGCTATCCGGGTCCATACCCGGCGGCGGCCTTACGGGGGTGACGTGGGTCGATACGCAGAGCAAGACCGGGCGGTCTCGGAAGAAGGTCTGGATCCGGAGCGCATGCCCCGCCACATCGCGTTCATTATGGACGGCAACGGCAGATGGGCGAAGAAGCAGGGGCTCGCGCGGGACCAGGGGCACTCCGCGGGGGTGGAGTCCGTTCGCGAGATGATCCGGTGCGCCGGGGAGTTCGGCGTGGGGATTCTCACCTTCTTCGGGTTCTCCACCGAAAACTGGAATCGTCCCAGGCGTGAAGTCGCGGCCATCATGCAGTTGATCGTCGAGTCGCTCCGCGGCGCCGTCGAAGAAGCCAGCACGCACGGAATCCGGGTCTCCTTCCTGGGCAGGTGGGACGAGTTGCCGGAATCCAACCGGCAGGTCATCAAGCAGATCACGGAGCAGACGGCGGGCAACGACCGCCTGCTGCTTAATTTCGCCCTGAATTACGGCGGCAGGCAGGAGATCGTCGAAGCCGCGCAATGCATCGCCCTGGACGTCCAGGCCGGTCGGCTGGACCCGGAAGCCATCGACGAGTCGCTTTTCGCGTCCTACCTGTACACGGAGCACCTGCCCGACCCGGACCTGTTGATCCGGACCAGCGGGGAGATGCGGATCAGCAACTTCCTGCTCTACCAACTGGCTTATACCGAACTCCTGGTTTCTCCGGTCCTCTGGCCCGATTTCTCGCGAAGCCACTTCATCGGGGCCATCCGGGACTACCAGTCGAGAGAGCGCCGTTTCGGTCGAACCGGCGAACAGGTCTCCTCACACAGCTCGTAACGGAGTGGATCTCCATGGCGGCCTACGCGGAGACGTGGATCCGAATCCTGGTAGGCGCGGTGTTCATCCCGTGCATCGTGCTCATTTGCTGGTTCGGTGGGACGAGCCTCTTCGTATTCGTAACCCTGGTCGTGCTCTTCGGCCTGCGCGAATACCACGGCATCGCCGCGGCCAGGGACCTGGAACCCAACTGGTACGCCGGCGTACCCGCGGCTGTTCTGCTGTGTCTCGACGCCTGGCTCGAAGCGGGCCGCCACGCCCCGCTGATCCTCACGGCCCTCCTGCTCACGACCGCCGCCGCGGAAGTATTCAGAAAGCACGCGCAATCCCCCTTTCACAACATCGCCGCTACGGTCTTCGGCGTAGCCTGGATCGGGCTGCTCGGCAGCCACCTGATCCTGCTGGGCAAGTGGCCGATGGACGGCGCGGACGTGGTTGCATGGGGGGAACGGGAAATGACGCCGGTCCTGCTCGCCTTCGCCATTCCCTGGTCCTACGACGCCTTCGCCTATTTCACGGGCCGGTTGTTGGGCCGGCGCAAGTTGCTGCGCCGCGTCAGCGCCAGCAAGACCGTCGAGGGCGCCGTCGGGGGGCTGATCGGCGCCGTCGCCTTCATGTTCGCACTTCAGTACGCCCTGTTTCCCTTTCTCAGTCCGCTGCACTGTGTCGTCCTGGGCGCCGCCGGCGCTATCGTCGCCCAGCTGGGCGACCTCGCGGAGTCCCTGGTCAAAAGAGACGCCGGCCTGAAGGACTCTTCCCACATCATCCCGGGACATGGCGGCATCCTGGACCGGTTCGACAGCGTTTTCTTCGCGGCGCCTTTCGTGTATTACTACCTGGCCTACGTGACCGGATGATGCAGCGGACTGCCTGGACGGCCTGGACGGTCCGGACGGTCCGGACTGCCCGGACGGCCCGGACATAGGGACGGAGTATCGACTAGCCATGAAACGCATCGCCATCCTGGGTTCGACGGGTTCGGTCGGCACGCAGACGCTGGAGGTCATCGCGGCCTTCCCGGACCGGTATTCGGCCCACAGCCTGACGGCCAGGAGCCGGATCGATCTGCTGGAGCAGCAGTGCGCGCGTTTCGGCCCGCGCATGGTTGCCGTCCGGGACGCGGAATGCGCCGAGCGGGCCAGGCGGTCCACCGGGTTCGCGCGAGGCGGCGGCGGTCAGCCTGGACCGTCGATCCACACCGGCGTGGAGGGCCTGATCGAAGCGGTCACCCACCCCGACGTGGACCTGGTCATCAGCGCCCTCCCGGGCAGCGCGGGGCTGGTTCCCACGCTGCGGGCGATCGAAGCGTGCAAGACCATCGCCCTGGCCAACAAGGAGATCCTGGTCATGGCCGGCGAGATCGTGATGGAATCGGCGCGGCGCAACGGGGTGGAGATCCTGCCCGTGGACAGCGAACACTGCGCGGTGCACCAGTGCCTGGCCGGGCAGGACCCGGACCGGATCCAACGCGTGGTCCTCACGGCATCGGGCGGGCCCTTCCGCGACACCGCCCCCGCGGCCCTGGCGCGGATGACTTCGAAGGACGCGTTGAACCATCCCACCTGGAACATGGGACAGAAGGTCACGATCGATTCCGCCACCCTCATGAACAAGGGATTTGAGGTCATCGAGGCTCACTGGCTCTTCGGCCTACCCGTCTCGAAGATCGACGTAGTAATCCATCCCCAGTCCATCATCCACTCCATGGTCGAGATGGTCGACGGGTCTCTGCTGGCCCAGATGGGTCCGACAGACATGCGCATACCGATCCAATACGCCCTCTCGTACCCGGAGCGCCTTGAATCTCCCTGGCCCCGGTTCGACATCACGCGGAACTGGTCCCTGACCCTGGACCCGCCCGATGAGACCATGTTCCCCTGCCTGGGGCTGGCCTACGAGGCCATCCGCCGCGGGTCCACCGTGCCCGCCGTCCTGAGCACCGCCGACGAGATGGCCGTCGAGGCCTTCCTCCGGCAGCGGATCGGGTTCACCGACATACCGCGCATCATCGCCGATGCCATGGATAAACACCTGGCCGCGCCGGATCTCACGACGCCCGTCACCCTGGAATCCATCATGGCGGCGGACCAGTGGACCCGGACGTTCTGCGAGGAAAAGTTGATTGCCGGATAGTGCCGAAAACCTGTATATTCCTTAATCAGTTGCCGCGCGCCGGCAGGGGCGGAGGCACACCGGAAACATCGGAAGCAATCGGAACTGAGACGGCAGAAGCAGAACGGAGACTTTGGCATGCTGACCACCGTGTTATCAGCGATTTTCGTCCTGGGGTTGCTGGTCTTCTTCCACGAACTCGGCCATTTCCTGGCCGCCAAGCGCATGGGCATCAGGGTGGAACGGTTCTCCCTCGGCTTTCCGCCCAAGATGATCGGTAAGAAGGTGGGGGAAACCGAATACTGTATCTCCTGGATCCCCCTGGGGGGATACGTGTCCATGGCCGGGGAGCGTCCGGACGCCCAGTCCGAAGGGGAAGGCGGCAAGCCGTGGGAGTTCCAGTCCAAGTCCGTGGGAGCCCGCGCCTTCGTCATCGCGGCCGGTCCAGGGGCGAACTTCGTCCTCGCCTTTATCATCTTCTGGTTGTTCTACGCGACCATGGGCGTGATGCTCGTCGATACGACCACCGTGGGCCGGGTGGACGTTGCAAGCCCCTATGCCGCTGCAGGTTTGCAGGTCGGCGATGAAATCCTCGAAATCGACCAGGCGGCCGTCGATACCTGGGAGGATGTTCGGGAACGGCTCTCGACCGGCACGGGGGCGTCCCTGTCCCTGAAGCTGCGCCGGGATGGGCGGGACCGCACGGTCCAGGTGCGGTACGATGATGGCGGGACGGCGGAACGGCTGGGCGGGCTGGACTATTTTCGCGCGTCGGCCGTGAGCACGGTCATCCCGGATTCACCCGCCGAGAAGGCCGGTCTCAGGCCCGGGGACGTGATCACGTCCGTGAACGGCGTTCCGGTCACGCAGTGGTACGAGATGGTCGAGCAGATTCGCGTCCGGCCGGGCATGGAGACCGCGGTGTCCTGGACCCGGAACGGCCAGTCTCACCAGGTGGGCATCATACCCAATACGGCCCAGGACCTGGACCGGGAGACCGGAGACGTCATCGACATCGGCCAGATCGGCATCACCCAGCAGGACCACATCAAACGCAGTCCGATCGGGATCGTCACCTCCGCGGGACTGGCGGGCACGCAACTGGTGGCCGTCACCTTTACCATCGTCGACTTTGTGGGGAAACTGGTCATGGGACAGGTGTCCACCGACTCGGTGGGCGGTCCCATCGCCATTGCCCAGATGGCGGGGGACAGCGCCCGCCAGGGCGCGAGCAGCCTCTTCAGTTTCATGGCCTTTCTGAGCATCAACCTCGCCATCCTGAACCTCCTGCCCATACCCGCGCTGGACGGCGGCCAGCTCCTCATCCTGGGCGTCGAGAAGATCATCCGGCGTCCGCTTTCCCTGAAGTACCGGATGGTATGGCAGCAGACGGGAATGGCCCTCCTGCTGGTGCTGATGGTGTTCGTAGTGTTCAACGACGTCACCCGGATCTTCAGGTAGTTACACGGCGAAGGGAGGAAACATGCCGGTCGGGAGAAGTCTCGGCGCCGCCGGTCGTACCTGGTACGTCCTCGTCGTCACCGTGATGCTGGCCGCCGTCTGTCCCCCGGAGCACGCGCTCGGACAGGTGGACCGGGCCAGGGCCCTGGAGCATTACGCGGAGGGAGGCCTTCACGAAGCCAGGAACGATCCGGTCAATGCGATCAAATCCTATCTACAGGCGCTGGAATACGATACCACCTCGGCGGAAATCCACACCGCCCTCGCCCAGGTCTACTACCGCGTGACGGAGCGCGACAAGGCGCAGCAACACGCCAGGGCGGCGGTTGAGATCGATTCGACGGCCACGGAGTCCTGGTTCGTTCTGGGCAGGTATCACGCCGAGCTGGGCAGGTACCTGCCGGCCAGGGCCGCTTTCGAACGGGTCGTCACGCTGGAACCTGGCCACATCGAGGCCCATATCGCCCTTTCCCAGCTCGCGAGCCGGCTGAACGACCCGGATGCCGCGCTGAGGGAACTCGAAACGGTGAGCCGCCTGGCACCGCGCAATCCCGAATTCCACTTCAAACTGGCCGATGTCTACAGGCAGAGAGGGATGTATGACAAGGCGGTCATCGCATTGCAGAAGGTGCTCGACGACTATCCCGACTCGATCCCCGCGCGGGTGGGGCTGACGGAGATCTACGAGCAAAGGCGGCAGTGGGACCGGGCCGTCGTCATGTACCGCGAGATCATTGCGCTGGGCCCGGACCGCGAAGCGGCCCTGCGGCACCGGCTCGCGCGCCTCCTGATGTTCCTCGGCCGGCCGGGCGAGGCGGTGGAGGAGTACCGGGTGCTGCTGGAGCACAACCGGACGTCCCCGGCCCTTTGGGCGGAATTGGGGGAGGCCTACCAGGACCTCGGCGAGGCGGAGCAGGCGCTCTCCACCCTGGAGGAGGGCCTCGAACTGCACCCCGGCTCGGCGGAGCTTCATGGCGCTCTGGGCGACGTGCTGCTCGACCAGGACAAGCCGGCGGAGGCCGTGGCACCGCTGCAGCAGGCGATCTCCCTGGACGAGCGCGAAGTGAGATTCCGGATCGGCCTGGGGATGGCCTATCGCGCCACCGGACGGACTGAACAGGCCGTGAACGCGCTGAACGAGGGCCTCGGCGTCCTGGGAGACCACCCCGACCTCTACCTGAACCTGGGCTTCGTCTACCAGGAAGCCGGCGCCTATCCTCTCGCCGTCGCCGCGTACCGGTCGGCCGTCGCCGCGGACCCTGCCCACGGCCGAAGCTGGATATCGCTGGGATATGCCCTCATGGACCAGGGACAGACAGAGGAGGGTATCGCGGCGTTGCATGAAGGCGTGGAGCAGTTGCCGGACGACGTTACCCTGCGCCTGAACCTGGCGAACGTCTACCTCGATAACGGGATGTACAACCAGGCCATAGACCAGTCGCAGAAGAGCATCGGCATCAACCGCCATGATCCGCGCGGGTGGATCAGCCTGAGCCTGGCCTATCTCCGCCAGGACCAGTTCGCACAGGCCGAGCGCGTGCTCACCCAGGCCCTGTCGATCCTGCCCGATATGCCCGAGTTCTACCTGTACCTGGGTGTGAGTTTCATGTCCCGGGAGGAATTCGGCCAGGCCGGCGCACACTTCCGCAAGGTCGTGGAGCTCAACCCGCAAGACGGAAGAGGGTGGGTGAATCTCGGCCTTTCCCATCTGCGCCAGGAGGATTACGAGACCGGCATCCAGGCCCTTCGCGATGGGCTGGAAAAAGCGCCCGGGAACCCCGACCTGTGGTTCTACCTGGGTTATGCCCATACCGAGCAGGAGGATTACGAAGAAGCCATCGCGATCACGAAAGAAGCGGTCGAGCGGTTCAACGACCACCATCGCCTCCATTTCCTGCTGGCGCAGAACTACGACCAGTCGGGCCAGTTCGAGAAAGCCGTGGCCACCTTCGAGACCGCCCTTGAAATCGATCCCGAAGACATCTACACCCTGAATTACCTGGGTTACATCCTGGCCGACCGGGGCCTGCGGCTCGAAGAAGCCAAGGTGATGATCGAAAAAGCCCTCGAGAAAGCTCCTGAAAACGGCGCGTTCCTCGACAGCCTGGGATGGGTATATTACCGGCTGGGCGACTACCGGAAAGCGCGGCAGTACGTGGAAAAGGCCCTGCAATTCGAAGACACGAGCGCCACGGTGCACGACCATCTCGGAGACATCTACAGCCGGCTCGGCATGCACCGAAGTGCGGTTCGTTACTGGCAGCGCGCCCTCGAAATGGAAGACATAACCCCCGAGGAATCCGAAGAGATCCTGCAGAAGCTCCAAGATGCCAGGTAACACGTCCGGCCGGCACAGGCGGACCGGCCGATACCGGCGGACCGGCCGGTTCTGGATACTCGCCTGCTTCGGTCTCCTGCTGCTGTCCTGCCGTCCGCCAACTCCAGCGCCGCCACCCCTGCCGGTCGAACTGCTGCTCCAGGAGATCGATGCGGCCTCCTGGCGCCTCCAGGATTTCAGGGGCAGCGCTCGCGTGGAGACCTCCTTCGCGGGCCACCGGGGCCGCGCGTCCCTCCGCATCCGGTACCTCAGCCCGGCGCAGTTCCGTATCGACGTGCACGGCGCCCTGTTCGAGATCCTTGCCGTCGTCCTGATCCAGGACCTCCGTGTGCGATTGTACATGCCCCGGGAAAACACGGTGTTCGAAGGTACGCTCGAGGCGCGCGACGCGTCCATCCCCGGACTCGACCTGACGCTGGACGACGTGCAAGCCGCCGTGACCGGGACTATAGCGCCCGGCAGGTACCAGGGGCTGCCCGTCGCCGACTACCGCCGCGACGGACATACGGCGGCCGTTACGCTTGGGGACGATTCCGGCCGGAGGACGCTGTGGATCGACACGGGCAGGATGACGGTCACGCGTGAGGCGTCGGAATCTCCCGTGAACCAGGGGTCCGTCACCAGGACTTTCGAACGCTTTCGAAACCGGAACGGCGTCTGGAGACCGGAGAAGGTCCGCATTACCCGGGACGGCCCCCGTGCGGGGACGTTCGAACTGACCTACCGGACCCAGTCGATCAACCGTGGGCTGCGGCCGTCCGACATCGGGGTGCGTCTACCCGAAACCGTCGTCCGCCGTCCCCTGGAAGAGGCGGGGACGGTCTTCGAAACCGTGGACGGGGCGCCGGATCCGGGCACTCCTGATTCCAGACAATTCCCTTGACAGTCGTTTGGTATCCCGCCTATATTGCGTGCTCCATTCGTCGGTGATGGTGGGCATAGCTCAGTTGGTTAGAGCGCTAGACTGTGGCTCTGGAGGTCGCGGGTTCGAATCCCGTTGCCCACCCTTTAAATGGGGACGTTTCTACCCGCCCGGACCGGGTCCACGGCGCGCCAGAGTTTCGGCGGTGAACCGGATGCCGAGTAACGGCCGATGAAGCCGTCAAAGGAGACCAGCCCGATTTTATGGTGAACGCTACGGACCTGCGCACCGGTATGACCATCAGGATCGATGGATCCATATACTTCATCACGGGTTGCGAACACATCAAACCGGGCAAGGGAACGGCCTTTTCGCGCACCCGCCTGAAGCATATCCACACCGGGGCCGTGATCGAGAAGACCTACAAGGCCTCGGACAAGCTGGAAGACGTGCGGGTGGAACGGCGCAAGTTCCAGTTCCAGTATACCGACGGCGACATGTACTACATGATGGACCTGGAGACCTACGAACAGGTGCCGGTAAGCGTGTCGATCATCGGCGACAACAAGGATTACATCAAGGACAGCATGACGCTCGAACTGCTCACCGCGGACCAGGGCGTCGTGGGCATCGAGATGCCGAATTTCATCGAGCTGGAAGTGACGCAGACCGATCCGGGTATCCGCGGCGACACCGCGACGGGAGGCACCAAGCCGGCCACGCTCGAAAGCGGCGCCGTGGTGCAGGTTCCGCTGTTCATCAACCCCGGCGACGTGCTGCGCATCGATACGCGGTCCCGCGAATACGTAGAGCGGGTGTAGCCGCCCTTCCGAGGAGCCTGACATGGGAATCGATGAGGTGCTCAAGCTGATCGAATCGCTGCGGGATACGGACATCCAGGAAGTCGAGGTGGCCGAGGGCGACCGGAAGATCCGGATCGTGCGCATGACGGCCGGCGCGACCGCGGCCGCCGTCCCCGCACCAGCGGCGGATACGCACGTGCAGGCCGCCGCGCCACCCGCGGAACACGTGCGGCAGGACGTCGGCCAGGCGGACTCCGCGGACAACACCTACGTCGAGGTGACCTCGCCCATGGTGGGTACCTTCTACCGGTCACCCGAGCCCGACGCCGACCCCTTCGTTCAGGAGCAGGACCGGATCAGCACCGGCCAGCAGCTGTGCATCATCGAAGCCATGAAGCTGATGAATCCCATCCAGTCCGAATTGAACGGGCGCGTGATGGCCATCCTGGTGGAAGACGCCCAGCCCGTCGAATACGGCCAACCGTTGTTTCTGATCGAACCGGCATAGGAAGCGATGTTCCAGAAGATCCTCATCGCCAACCGCGGCGAGATCGCCCTGCGCGTCATCCGCTCGTGCAAAGAGTTGAACATCGCGACGCTGGCCGTCCACTCCGAAACGGACCAGGACTCCCTCCACGTCCGCTTCGCCGACGAGGCGGTCTGCATCGGCAGCAACGCGCCGAACGACAGCTATCTGAACATACCCCGCATCATCAGCGCGGCGGAAATCATGAACGCCGACGCCGTGCATCCCGGATACGGATTTCTCTCCGAAAACCCCCACTTCGCCGAAGTCTGCGAGTCCTGCGACATCGCCTTCATCGGACCGCCGTCCAGGGCCATCCGCCTCATGGGCGACAAGGCCGAAGCGCGAAAGACGGTGGCGGCCTCTGACGTTCCCACCATCCCGGGCACGGAAGACGTCGTCGACGACGAGGACGCCGCGGTTGAGGCTTCCCGGGAGATCGGGTTTCCCCTGGTGATCAAGGCCTCCGCCGGCGGAGGCGGGCGGGGAATCCGCATCGTCCGCGACGAGGGCGAGTTGCGCGAAGCCTTCCGCCTGGCTTCGCGAGAGGCCCAGAACGCCTTCAACAATTCCGCGCTGTACCTGGAAAGGTATATAGAAAAGGCCCGGCACATCGAGGTGCAGGTCCTGGGCGACCGCCACGGGCAGGTCGTCCACTTAGGCGAGCGGGACTGTTCGATCCAGCGGCGGCGGCAGAAGCTCATCGAGGAGTCGCCGTCCCCTTTTGTCGACGACGAGCTTCGTTCCGGGCTGGGAGAGGCCGCCCTGCGCGCGGCGCGGGCGATCGACTACGAAAACGCGGGCACCGTCGAGTTCCTCGTGACCGAGGACCGCCAGTTCTATTTCATGGAGATGAACACGCGCATCCAGGTGGAACACCCCGTGACGGAAATGGTCGTTTCACAGGACCTCGTAAAGGAACAGATCCGCGTCGCCGCGGGCCATCCCCTGGGTTTCGCGCAGGAAGACGTGCAAATGCGGGGACACGCCATCGAGTGCCGGATCAACGCCGAGGACCCGGACCGGAATTTCATGCCCTCCACGGGCGAGATCACGAGTTTCCACACGCCAGGCGGTTACGGGGTGCGGGTGGACAGCCACGTGTACGCCCAGTACGTCGTCACGCCCTTCTACGACTCCATGCTGGCGAAGCTGATCGTCTGGGGAAAGGACCGGGAAGAGGCGATGACGCGGACCGAGCGGGCCCTCGATGAGTTTATCGTCGAAGGCATCAACACGACGATTCCGTTCCACCAGTTCATGTTGAAACACCCGACCTTCCGTTCCGGGCAGGCGGATACGGACTTCGTTGAATCCCTGAGTTCCCTGAGTTGACGAAATGACCGGCGGCGGCCCGCGTCGGGCCCGGGCGCCGGAGAAAGGAACGCATGAACACGCCCTCAGATCTCCGCTATTCGACCGAACACGAGTGGGTGCGCCTGGAGGGCGACATCGCCACCGTCGGCATCACGGACTTCGCACAGTCCGAACTCGGCGACATCGTCTTCGTGGAACTGCCTTCGGAAGGCGACCCGGTGGCCGAGATGGGCGTCTTCGGGGCGGTGGAAGCCGTGAAGACCGTGTCGGACCTCTACAGTCCGATGGGCGGTACCGTGACGGAGGTCAACGACGACCTGGAAGACAACCCCGAGGCGGTCAACCAGGACCCCTACGGCGACGGTTGGATGATCAGGCTGAAGGTGGATGACGCGGGCGCCTTCACCAGCCTGATGACCGCCGCGGACTACCGTTCCTTCGTCGGCGCCTGAGGCGGTCGCGGTCGGACGATCCGATCCTTCGCCCAGATGACTGCCGCGGTCGATAGATTCTACACCGGCGCCTGAGGCGGCCGGTCCTGCGGAGCATCCATGACGTACATCCCCAACACCGACGCCGACCGCCAGGCCATGATGGAAGCCATCGGCATCGGGTCGGTCGAAGAGCTGCTTACCGTCGTCCCGGACGACGTCCGGCTCGACGGCCCCCAGGACCTACCCCCC
>VXWP01000096.1 GCA_009835325.1 Gemmatimonadota bacterium
GGGTTCTGCCGCCCGGGCGCCGTGCGGAGGCGCGCACGCGCTGCCCGCCTCCCGCGAGGGCCATCAGGTAGACCAGGCCGATCGCGACAAGACCCAGGATTGCCGTACCGATCACGCTGAAACCAATCGTCGCCAACATACGCTCTCCTCAACCTGTGCTGAAGATACGTCCACCCGGACGTTCTCCGATCGTTTTCACCCCGAATTCGGTCAGCCGCCGACATCGGCCTGCGGTCCCGCGGCGGGGGCGGTATTCACGCTCCAGTCCAGCAGGCGCCGCATGTCCGTGAACCGGGTCCTGCTCGTCGGACCACCGAGTATGACGGCATAAAGGTCGTCGCCTTCGTTGCCGACGGCCCTGAGCACGAGACAATACCCGGCTCTACGGATGTATCCGGTCTTGCTGCCTACGCACGCCCACCGGCTTTCGGATACCGGTTCGCGGACCAGCCGGTTGGTGGTCCGGATGGTGTGCGTGCGCCTGTTCGTGCCGAAACGGTACTCCTTCGCCAGGAGGATCTCCGCCAGCAGGTCGTCCTGCAGCGCATTCCACAGAAGGGCTACGCAGTCCACCGCGGTGGACGTATTGCCTGAATCCAATCCGGTGGGTTCGGTAAATCGCGAGTTCGCCAGACCGAGAGAAGCCGCCGTTTCGTTCATCTGCTCCACGAACGCCTCGATCGTCAGGCCCGTCGCCCGGGCCAGCGCCCGGGCCGCCGCGTTGTCCGAAGCGACCAGGGTGGCGTATAGCAGATCCCGGACCGAGACCCGTTCCCTGTATCTCAGTTTCGTCCAGTTCGACCGGTAGACGTCCTGCCGGGTGATGCTGATCTTCTTTTCAAGGTCCGGATTCAAACCCATGTAGGTCACGGCCGTCATCAGCTTCGTGATGCTCGCTACCGGGAACGGCGACGTCGCGTTCTTCTGGTAGATCACTTCGCCCGACTGCATGTCGACCACAAGGGCGGCCCGCGCACGTACGCGGACGCCCGTGCTCCACCTGCTCGACCTGATGGGCGCCGCAGGCGGTCCGTCCACTTCGGCGGGTGGCCCGGCCGGCCCGGCCACAACAGGGACCGGCGCATTGATCGGACCGTCTACCGGTGAATGTCCATCGGACGGTCCTGTGTCCGCGGATACGGAAGCGATCGAAAGCAGCAAGGCGCAACTCGCCCATACCACCCTCGGCCAGATCGGGTTAAGGCTGCTCATAGCATGGGAAAATAGGACGGGATGGGATGCTAAGTCAAGGTGAATTCAGCCGGTTATTCAGGCTGGTCTGCGGGGAAGCCGCTACCCGGTCCAGTCCGGCGGTTTCTTCCGATACCGATTGGCCGTCGCCGACGGGTCTCAGGTCGATATGGACCCTGACCTCGCGCCCTTCGATGCTGAACGAAGCAAACGTCAGGTTTAGCGGAAGGACTTTCAAGCTGCAGTCGAAAACCTGGCTTGCGGTGAGCTGGGACAGGTCGATCGCAGGCGACGTTACGATCCGTTCGATCTGGTCGAGCTCCATTTCACGGCCCGTGATCGGCACCGAGGGCGGCTCCACCCTGACGTCTCGCGCGAGTTCCAGCCCATCGGGAAGCCGGCCGGTCAGGTCGTAGTCGATCATGATCCGTCGGTTCACGATGCGGTCGGACCTGATCGTCAGGCTTCTCGGATCGATCGAGGTGGCTACCAAGCGGAAGGGCAACTCCACGTTCGCTTCCGTGAGCGGCATGGTGTGCGTCCCGGGTTCCATGTCGTCCAGGTCTACCATGACGCGGACCTGGTCTTGCGTGAGCGTGGAGATACTGCCTTCGGGACCGCGAACCCGTACGTTCACCTCGCTGGTCGAATTGCTGATCAGCTCGATGTCGGTCGGGATATTCTGAAATTCGAGCGCGGCGGTAATTTCGATCTCGGACCGTTGCCCCCCGATCAACATGAACCAGAGCAGGCACGCCACGCCGATGGACGCCAGTTTGGCGGTAAGGTTGGTGCGATTGAACCGGTATCCCTGCCGGAGGGCGACGATCTTCTTCATCGCTTCCCGCATCGACGGCCTGCTTCGGGGGATCTCGATGGGCAGCAGTGACTTTTCGAGCGTCTGCCAGAGCTTCTCCCGGTCCGCCATGGCCGAGATGTCTCCGCCGGACGCCACGGATACCTCGCCGCTCTCTTCGGATACCACGACGCAGAACGTATCGCCGAGTTCCGATACGCCAAGGGCCGCCCGGTGGCGCGTGCCGTACCGTGGCGGCAGGTGCTCACGGGTTGAAAGGGGCAGATAGGAGGCGGCTTCGACGACGCGGTCCTTCTCCACGATAATCGCGCCGTCGTGAATCGGCGATGACGGATGAAAGATGCTGACGACCAGCTCCTGGCTCACGAGACTGTCGAGCTTTACGCCGTGCTGTACGACGCCGGATATCCCGGTCGCCCGGGGGAAGACCAGCAGGCCGCCGATGCGCTTCTCCGACAGTTCGAAACAGGCTTCGGTGATCTCCTTCAGAATGCGCCTGGAGATGGGACTGGACTGGAGCCTGAATATGACCAGGGGACTGACCCGTTCCAGCAGCTGCCGGATTTCGGGCTGGAATACCACGATGATCAACAGGAGGGTCACGCCGAGCAGGTATTGCAGGATCTGGCTGGTCAGGAGCAGCCCGCTCCATGTCGCGATGCTGTAGAGGACGCCGAGAATGCCGAGGCCGATCAGGATATGGTACGCCCGGGTCCCCTTCAGCCACATGTAGAGGCTGTAGATCAGGGCCGCTATGATGAAAATATCCAGGAGGTTGACCAGATCAAACATCGTCGAGGAGTCCTTGGGCGCTGGCTATATCAAACCATACGGTTGGTAGAAGATATATAATCA
>VXWP01000097.1:0-17804 GCA_009835325.1 Gemmatimonadota bacterium
GACATCTCGACCAGCTTCTCCTCGGTCCGCGAGAGTTCCGCACCGCCGCGCTCAACAAGTGCCGCGTCGATGTTGACCTCGCTCATGTCGTTGACGATGACCGCGACGCGCATGCCCTCGCGGTTATTGAGCATGTTGTTGAGCAGTGAGGTCTTGCCGGCTCCGAGAAAGCCGGACAGGACGGTAACGGGCAGTCTTTCTGACAGGGGCATTACTGTTCCTTTACTCATGGGGTGGTCACATTGCCGGGCGGCTGTTGATAACAAATGCCTTTCGCGGCAAGTTCATCTAATTCAGTCGTGTAGATATGAACTGGATGCGTCTCAGGTGGGATCGTCTTTCTCCGAACTGCACTGCGCGCAGGTGCCCAGCAGTTCGACGACGGGCCGCCTGGTACGGAATCCTATCTCGTTGCCCGCCGCTTTGAGGCTCATGGCCACGCTGGGGTCTTCAACCTCGGCTACTTCGCCGCAGTCGTCGCAGATCATGAACTGGCTCGCGTGCGGATGATCCGGATGTGCGCAGCCCACATAGGCGTTCAGGCTTTCGAGCTTGTGCACCAGACCCTGCTCGAGCAGGAAATTCAGCGCCCGGTAGACCGTCGGTGGCGCGGGATTCCGGACTACGCCTCGCATGCGCTCCAATAGGTCGTAAGCACTGAGCGGTTTTTCGGCTACGCACAGCAGTTGAAGCGCGGCCTTGCGTTGTTCGGTCAGCCGCGCACCGCGCTCATGGCACAGCGCCTCGGCTCGTTCCAGTACCTGGGAAAGCGCTTTGTTATTCACAGGTCTCTCCTTCCCGATCAATCGCCCAAGGCGGCGACCAGTGTTCGGATGTTGTGCAACATCATGCCAAGGTGAGTATCAGCTGGCCCACCCGCCTTCGACAGCGCGTCGGAAAAAAGCGTGCCGCCGATCTGTGCTCCGGTTTCCCGGACGATCTGGTCGAGCAGTCGCCGGTCGGAGATGTTGTCGATGAAGACGGCCGGGATCTTTTCCCTGTTGATCTGACGTATCAGCCTGGCCACGTCACCGGCGGACGGCTCCGCTTCGGTGCTGAAACCGACCGGGGCATGGAACTCGATACCGTAGGCTGCGGACAGATAGCCGAATGCGTCGTGGGAGGTGACCACCATGCGCCGTTCGGCCGGAAGCGACTCGATCGTCTCGCGTACCTGTGCCTCGACCGCGTCGATCTCCTCCATGTATCGCGCCGTGTTGCGGCGATAGATTTCGGCCCCCGCCGGGTCGACCGCGGCCAATCCACCGGCGATGTTGCGGACATAGATCCGTGCGTTGTCTAGGCTCTGCCACGCATGGGGATCGATCTCGCGGTGGCCGCTTTCCCCTACCCAGAGGGGCTTGACGCCGGCGGTCGCCGTCACCACCCGTCCCTTGTACCCGGATGCCTTCGTCAGGCGGTCTATCCATCCCTCAAAACCCAGTCCATTGACAACCAGCAACCTGGCTTCGGCGACGGTCCGGGCGTCGGCCGGGGTCGGCTGATAAACGTGCGCGTCTTCGCCGGGACCGACGAGGGTGGTAACGTGCACCCGGTCACCGCCTATCTGCCGGACCATATCACCCAGGATGCTGAACGACGCGACCACGTCAATGGAGGTATCGGCCCGGGCGGCACCCGCCCCCGACATGGCGATCAAACAGGCTGTGAAGGCGGAATAAAGGATATATCGTCTGAATATCATGGCCATTTCCTGGTTCATACCTGGCATTATGCTTCCAGATGACGGCGTGGCCTGAGGTGCGTCATGATTACGCCGTCAGGCCCGAAGGACAGCGAGAACAGATAGAACGCTCCCGCCGTCAGGATGATGGCGGGGCCGGAAGGCAAACTGGCGTGATAGGACAACAACAGGCCGACATACCCGCCCAGAAAGGCCGCAAGCACACCGATGACCACCAGGGGAGTGAGATCACGCGTCCAGAACCGGGCGGCGGCGGCGGGAAGGATCATGATCCCAACCGCCATCAGGGTCCCCAGCGCATGAAATCCGCCCACCAGGTTGAGAACCGCCAGCACAAGAAAGCTGTAGTGGCCTACCGGGCTCAGGGAGCTCACCGAGCGGAGAAAGCCCGGGTCGAAACACTCCATCACCAATGGCCGGTAGAGGACAGCGAGCCCGAACAGGGTGACCGTGGCGATGCCCGCAACCAGGTATATAGCCGCATCGTTTAGGGCAAGCACCGTACCGAACAGGATGTGCAGCAGGTCGACATTGCTGCCACGCGTCGATACGATGACGACCCCGACGGCGAGGGAAATCAGATAGAAGGCGGCCAGGCTGGAATCCTCACGGGCCACGGTGGTGCGGGCTACCAGTCCGGAGAGCATAGCCACCGTCACTCCCGCGATCACCCCGCCGAGGGTCATGGCGCCAAGCGACAGCCCCGCCACGAGGTATCCCAGGGCCGCACCGGGAAGAATGGCATGAGCCATGGCATCCCCGGTCAGACTCATCCGCCGCAGGGTCAGGAACACCCCGATGGGGGTAGCCCCCAGAGAAAGGGCAAGGCACCCGACCAGGGCCCGGCGCATGAAGCCGAATTCGACGAAGGGGGCGATGACGGCATCGTACATTACGCGCCCTCCACCGGAAGGTCCACCGGACGGGAAGGAATCCAGGCGATCATCTCCCGCATACGGCCGCTCCGTCGTCAAAGGCCTCGGTAAGCCGTCGCGCATGATCGAGATTAGCCGGAGAAAGGACGTTTTCCGTCGGTCCGGCGGCGATCTGCTCGCGGGCCAGGAGAAGGGTTTCCGGGAACTCCGACCGGACCTGATCCAGGTCGTGCAGTACGGCGACCACCGTCCGCCGCTCCCGATGCCAGCGGCGAATGAGCCCCTTGAGATCCCGCACCGTCGCCGAATCGATGGCCGTGAACGGCTCGTCCAGCAGAATCAGCCGAGCGTCCTGGAGGAGAAGGCGGGCGAACAGTGCACGTTGCATTTGCCCCCCGGAGAGCGTGCCGATGGAGCGCCGCTCGAAACCACCCAGCCCCACGATATCCAGGGCCTCGCCAACCATCCGGTCGCCTTCCCGTCCGAATCGACGATAAGCTCCCCTTTGCCGCCACAATCCCATGGCCACCACGTCGAAGACCGAAATCGGAAAGCTCCAGTCTATTTCGGTCTGTTGAGGGAGGTACGCGATTTCCGAGGTGTCGATTCCCGTCAATCTGATTTCTCCGCCAAGTGGCGCGAGTCTGCCGATGGTCCCTTTGAGCAGCGTCGACTTTCCGGCGCCGTTCGGTCCCACCACGGCGACGAGGGCACCGGCACGGATGGCGTAATCGAGATGATGGACCGCGGGATGACTGTCGTATCCGAGGGTCAGATTTTCAAAACGCAAGATCGTGCTGTCCATTGGCGCAATCATATCAGGGCCCAGGCGACTGCCAACCACAACAGTCCGGTGGCGATGCCGGCCAGCGCAATGCGCGCTCCAATGCCGGCCCGTAGCGGTGAAAATCCAGCTTTGTTCAGTTGTTGCAACATGACCATTTGTAGACTATTTGTGCGGAAGCTAGAGTTGATTTCCGTCCTTTACAAACCCACTGCCGGTTTCAGTGCAAACGACGCGTTCAGCGCCCACAATCCCAGCAGTACCAGGAGCGTGCCGCCAAGCGCACCCAGGCCCGCGCCCGCCAGCGTCCACAGCGGTGATCGGTGAGCGACCACCGTACTCGCCCATGCCCGCGCCTCCGTCGCAATGATGGCCAGGACGACTATGGTGATCGCGGTACCGATGGACATGGCGATCACGGAGAGCGCGCCATACCATATCAGATCCATCGCGGTAGCGAGGATCAGCACAAACACGGCTCCGCTGCAGGGCCGCAGTCCTATGGACAAAACCACGCCAGCCGCCGCATGCCGGCTGCCGACCGTATCGATCTCGGCCGCACCGGGCATATGCCGGCAGCCGCTGCCCTCCCCATTAACATGGTCGGCAGGATCGTGGCGGACTTCGCCGGTTACGCGCCTCAAACGGCGAACGCTTTCGGACAAGACGCCAGCCGCGCGAACCAGCAAGTAGAGACCGACGAGGGCAAGCAAAGTGAAACTGGCCCGTGTCGCCCACAGTGATGCCGTATCCGTATCTATCGGAAGCCTGCCGGCCAATCCGATCGGTACGCAAACCAGCAACAGTGCCGTCACGCCCTGAAGGAGCGCAGCCGCGGCACCCATGGTGATACCTCGATTCAACCGGCTTCGTTGGGTCAACAGGTAGGTCGTCAACACGATCTTCCCGTGTCCGGGTCCCGCGGCATGCAAGACACCGTAGAGAAAGCTCGTCAGCACCAAAACCCAGCCGAAGCCATCCGTGCCACGCAGCGATTCAAACTCCTGCATCAAGCCCATGAGGAATTCATTCTGCAATGCCCAGATCCAGAGCGCTACCTGGTCCCAGATTGCAACTTCCTGTCTGTTGTCGGCGTGACCGTCACCCGAGGACTGTTCGGCGGCGACATTCTCTACCGGCAGCATCGTTGTTGCGTGGATATCCATCGAGTACGCGACGGCACACAGGCATGCAAGAATAAACCTCATTTTGCCACTGATTTGCACCGAACAGTCACCTTTTAACAAACGGAATCCTGAGGTTGTTACCGCCGCTGTCGACAAAGACCCGCGGGTCGGTCGGCGTTGTTATGTTATAACGTAACGAAATTTAGCAAAAAGAAATACGATGTCAAGCCCAAGATTGCTTGTTCCGCAAAATGGCAGCCTGTGAATGCAGACCGTGGCGGAAAGTGCCTGTTTAATATGTAAAGAGCCCGTGTCTATGCAGGCTTATGTATGTTTTAAAGGCTTCGGATGACAGCGGATGCAGGGTGGGTGCCAGCCAGTGCTGGAGGGGTGCCACCCAGGGCAGGAGGGTGTCTCAGGACGGGTGCCGGACGTGGGCTCATTCCCATTCTATGGTGCCGGGCGGCTTGGAACTGAGGTCGTAGACCACGCGGTTTACGCCTCGCACTTCGTTGATGATGCGGTTCGACACGTGGGCCAGGAAGTCCGTGGGCAGGCGCGCCCAGTCGGCCGTCATGAAGTCCAGCGTGGTCACGGCCCGTAGGGCGATGACGCGCTCGTAGGTGCGGGCGTCGCCCATCACGCCGACGGTCTTGACCGGGAGCAGCACGGCCAGCGCCTGGGAGACCTCGTCGTACAGGCCGGTCCGGCGCAGTTCGTCGATGAAGATCTTGTCCGCGTCCTGCAGCATGGCCACCCGCTCCCTGGTTACTTCGCCCAGCACGCGGATGCCCAGGCCGGGTCCCGGGAAGGGATGGCGGTTGATGATCTCGTCGGGAAGCCCGAGTTCCCGGCCCACGGTGCGCACCTCGTCCTTGAACAGGCTCCGGACCGGTTCCAGCAGCTCCAGTTCCAGGTCGTCCGGCAACCCGCCTACGTTGTGATGGGTCTTGATGACGCTGGCCGGGCCCTTCACGGAGGCGCTTTCGATCACGTCGGGGTAGAGGGTGCCCTGGGCCAGGATGTGGACGCCACGCAGCGAGGTCAGCTCGCTTTCCAGGACGCGAATGAACTCGTCCCCGATGATCCTGCGCTTCTGCTCCGGTTCCTCCACGCCCTTCAGCCGGTCCAGGAACCGGTCCGAGGCGTCGACGAATCGGAACCGGGCGTTGATGGTCCGGCGGTAGGTTTCCTCGACCTCCCGGGCCTCGTCCTTCCGGAGCATGCCCGTGTCCACGAAGATGCAGGTCAGGCGGTCCCCGATGGCCCGGCCGATCAGCGCCGCCACGACCGAGGAATCCACGCCGCCGCTGGCGAAGCAGGCTACGCGGCGTTCGCCCACGGTCTCCCGGATGGTGGCCAGGGCCTCGTCGATGAAGGTCTGCGGCGTCCAGCTACCCTCGCAACCGCATATGGTGAATACGAAATTCTCCAGGATCTCGCGGCCCTGGACCGTGTGTACCACTTCCGGATGAAACTGCACGCCGTAGATCCTGCGCTCGGCCTGCTCGACGGCGGCGATGTGACCGTTGTCGGAACGGGCGATGACGTCGAAATCCGGCGGCGGCGCCTTGAGCTCGTCGCCGTGACTCATCCAGACCGTCATGCGCTCCGGCAGGTCGCGGAACAGGGGCGTGTCGCCCGTCGTCCGGATGCCCGCGTTTCCGTACTCCCGGGTTCCGGCGTGGGCGACCTCGCCTTCGTGGTAATGCCCCATGAGCTGCAGACCGTAACAGATCCCGAGGATCGGCCTGCCCGCCTCGAATATGGCCGGATCCGGATGGGGCGCGTCTTCCCCGTACACGCTGGCTGGACCGCCCGACAGGACGATACCGGTGACGTTGCGCGCCGAAAGTTCGGACGCCGGCGTATCGTAGGGCAGCACCTCGCAGTAGACGTGGCTTTCCCGTATGCGCCGCGCGATGAGCTGCGTGTACTGCGCGCCGAAATCGAGGATGGCAATCCAGTTCGAGTCAGCCATTTATCGGATTTCAGATGGATGAAAGACGGGTGCCGTCAAATTAACGTACAGGTTAGATAATATAGCCGGTTCATCGCGTTTCGTCCAGCGTTGAAAGTATCTCCTCGAGTGCAGGTTCGCCCGCGGTCAGCAGGAGCGCGATATCCAGGGCGACCAGGTGTTTTCTGACGGCGTGGTCCGGGATCCGGACGGCGTCTTTCTCCGTGGTGACGATGCATTCCGCGCCGGATTCTTCAACCAGGGACAATGCCCGGTCCAGGTCGGACGGGGAGAAGGGATGGTGATCCCGGTACGCCAGGACGTGGGTCACGCGCCCGCCGGCGTCCGTGACCGTCTGCACAAAGGAAGCCGGATTGGCGATCCCGCAGAGGACGAGCACCTCGCGGCCGGCCAGCCAGTCCGGCGGAAGCTGGGTATCGTTGTCCAGGCTGTCGTCCTGGCCTGCGTCCAGGCGCCGCAGACCCGAGGGTTCATAGACGGCTTCGACCAGCGCCAGGTGAGGGAACTCGCCTTTGATGCGCGCTGTGTCGACCGCCGCGGAACGGGACTGGTTGGTCCGTGTCAGCACCAGTGCGTGGGCGCGCCGGAGTGAGGAAACCGGTTCTCGGAAGGGGCCGGCGGGGAGCAGGCGCTCCGGGTTGTGCTCCGGACCGAGCCGGCAAGTGGCGTCGTGCACCACGATGTCCACCGCGCGGGCCGTGCTTCGGTGCTGGAATCCGTCGTCCAGCAGAAGCACATTTGCGCCGTATTGGTCAATGGCCAGTCGTCCGGCTGCAGTGCGACCTGGGCCGACGACCACCGGCACATCCGGTAGCATCGAGGCCAGAAAGGCCGGTTCGTCTCCCACCTCCTGCCAGGCGGTGTCCGTCCTGACCACGCGTGTCTCGCGGGAATTCCTGCCATATCCGCGACTCAGCACGGCGGGCCGGTAGCCGGCGTCTCGCAGCCTGCGGGCAAGGAATCTCACCACGGGCGTCTTCCCCGCGCCGCCCGCGGTCAGTGCGCCTATGCTGATCACCGGGACCGGCAGCCGGTCGGAAGTCAGTAATTTCCTGTCGTACAACTCGTTGCGTAACCGGACCGCCATGCCCATCAGCAGGGACGCGGGCAGCAGCGCGACGCGCAGGAAGCGAATGGTCGGAGCGCGCTCGCAGGGGTCCATCAGTCGGGTAATGAACGGTGTGCGTTGCGGGTAGTGCCGTGGTCCGGATCCGCCGGATCCGCCGGGGTCCGGCTCGAGGATCCACCGGTCGACCAGGTCCAGGGTGCGGTCCACGGCCCTGGAGCATTCGAGCACGGCCTGTCGGGCGGCTGCGCCGGTCCGCGCACGCTTCCCCGGATCATCCAACAATTCGAGCCATTGCCGAGCGAGTTCGTCACCGCCGTGAACGACCATGCCGCCCCCGGTCCGCAACAGGGCCACGGCGCTTGCCCGGACGTTCTCGGTGTGGGGCCCGAAGAGGACCGGTATGCCGCATGCCGCGGGTTCGAGCAGGTTGTGTCCGCCGAGGGGAACCAGCGTGGCGCCGACGAAGGCCATGTCCGCGGCGGCGTACATGACCGCTAGTTCGCCCATGGTGTCCAGGATGATCACGTCGACGGAAGCGGGATCGGTGCTTTCCGGTCCGTCAAAGCCACCCGCTTCCGCTCCGTCCGGATCTCCTGTACCGTAGGGGCCGCCTTCCCCGTCAGGACCTCCTACCCCACCCAGCCGCGTCCGATGAGTAAACCGCAGGCCGGCCGCCTTCATCATCTGCTCGGCCGAGGGTATGCGCTGGAGGTGCCGGGGCGCCCAGATCATTTTTGCCTCGGGATACCGTTCCCGTACGCGGACGAAGGCCGCCAACACGGCCCGTTCCTCTTCCACGGGCCGGGGGCAACCCGCCATGATGACCGGCTCGGACGCGGACAGGCCGAGTTCCAGGCGCAGCGCTTCCCGCCCGGGTCCCTTCTGCTCGGCTGCGAGGTCGAACTTTACGTTTCCGGTCACCCGCACCCGGCCAGGATCCGTGCCGAAGGTTATGAACCGTTCCCCGTCGAGCGCATGCTGGACGCCCACGCCGGCCAGCCGCCGCAACATGTGCCTGAACAGCGGCTTCACGAAACGGTTTCGCGCGAGACTGCGATCCGACATGCGGCCATTCACCAGTATTACGGGGCAATCGTGAGCGGCGGCGGTCCCGAGCATGCCGGGCCAGAGTTCTCCTTCGAGGAGGACCAGCGCGCGGGGGCGTACCTGTCTGAACACCCGTCGGACGATGAAAGGCGCGTCGAGGGGCGCCAGTCCGAAGTACCGGGCCCGGGGTACGTGCTTCCTGACATAGACCAGGCCGGTTTCCGTCATCGTGGTGACGAGCACCTGGATACCGGGATGGCGTTCCGCGAATCCTCCGATCACTACCGCCAGGCCGGTGGCTTCGCCCACGGACGCGCAGTGGAACCAGACGACAGGCCGGTTTTCCCCGTCGGGGACGAGTGGTCGCTGGCCGAGCCGCTGGCGCATCCCGTACCGATCCAGGATGGACAGGCAGGCCAGGACCGGCGAGAGCAGCACGGTCAGCGCGGTAAAAAGCAAAGTGTAGACAAAGACCATGTCGAGAGTCTGCGTTACGTCAGGAATCGGCCGGATATTCAGGACTCATCGAGACTACGTACGGCAATTTCGCGTGCTTCCAACAGGCGCTGCTGGAGTTCGGCCCGGTAGGGCTCGAGGCGCTCGACCGGCGCGTCTCCAGGCACGGTCAGCGGTTCTCCGAAGGCAATCGCCGCCCTGGAGAAGGGGCGCGGTACCATGAAACGGTCCCAGCTCGAAAGCAAGCACGCTTTGTTCGCGGCGACCGCGAAGGGCACGATGGGAAGCCCTGACCTCCCGGCGATTATGAGCGTGCCCGGCTTGACCTGAAGCCTGGGTCCGCGGGGCCCGTCCACGGTTACCCCCAGGTCGTCGCCGGCCGCGCCGGCCGCCGCCATGCGGAACAGGGCGCGCGTTCCCCCCCGGGTGGAAGATCCGCGTATGGTCCCGTATCCCATGCACTCGATGGCCCGGGCAATCCACTCGCCGTCCCGGTGCTGGCTCACCAGTACCTTTATCCCCTGCCGGCGAAAGGCATAGGTGGCCACCAGCAAACCCTCGTGCCAGAAGGCGTATATTACCTGCCGCCCGCCTTCCCGTGCCTGCTCAAGATACTCCGCTCCGATCCTTCGGATGGAGAGCGTCCCTCCGAGCAGGCTTATGGCCCCGGCGCTCAGTTTTCCGATCAAGGAGTTTACGGGGCTTTCAAGACCCGTCATCGACGGCCCCTTCCCCGCTCGGCCCGCTATCCCCGCTCGGTCCGCTTTCCCGATCATCCGTTTGATGCTCGTCCGCGCCGCCCGCCATGTCCAGGGCCAGGTCGGCGACGCGCGACGAAGCGCCTGGCGTACCCAGGCGACTACGTACTTCCCGGAGTTCGCGCGCCATGGCCTCCCGTTTGCCCGGGTCCTTCAACAGCTCCAGAACCACGGGGGCCAGCATTTCCGGATCGACGGCGTCCTGGAGGAATTCCGGTGCGATGCGCCGGCCCGCGACCACGTTCACCAGGCCGATGTCCGGTATGCTGACCAGGCGACGGGCGATCCACCAGGACAGGCGGGACATGCGGTACAAGACCACCAGGGGCGTGCCGAAACAGGCGGACTCCAGGGTTGCCGTTCCCGACGTGACGAGCAACAGGTCGGCGTGGCGCATGACCTCGTAGGTACTTCCTTCCACCACGGGAACTCTTTCTGCGTCACTGTCCAGGGCCGCATTCCCCGCGAGACACGCCGTCAGGTCGGTCCTGGAGACGGTCGGCGCCAGCCCGATGACCCCCTGGGTCCCGGGAAGCTCCTGCCGGACGGCCTTCAGGGTACCCGCCATCGCGGGCAGCATGCGTTCCACTTCCATGACCCGGCTGCCCGGCAACATCCCGATGATCGGCTGGTCCGGATCGAGGCCCGCGCTTTCGCAGAATTCGGTCCTGGTTTGCCGGCTCTCGAGCACTTCCAGCAGGGGGTGGCCGACGAAGACGACCTTTCCCCCGGCTTTCTCGTACAGTTCCTCTTCGAATGGAAAGACCACGGCCATGCAGTCCACGTTCCGGACGATGGCGTGGATCCGCCGAGGTCTCCAGGCCCAGACCTGGGGACTGATGTAGTACAGGACCGGTATGCCCCGCTTGCGTGCCTTGCGGGCGAGGCGGAGATTGAAGTCGGGATAGTCTATGAGGATGACCAGGTCGGGACGCCGGGATTCGAGCAGCCCGTCCAGCCGCCGCAACGCCCGGTGAATGAAAGGCAGATGCCGGACGACCTCGGTAAGGCCCATTACCGAGAAGCGATCAATATGGTAGACGAGCGCACAGCCGGCCCGCTCCATGCGTTCCCCGCCGACGCCGAAGATATCGATTCCCGGGCGCCTGGCCTTGAGTGCGGCCACGACCCCCGCTCCGTGCATCTCGCCCGACGCTTCTCCGGCGATGATCATGATCCGCAATGGCTTCGACTCCTTCGTATGAACACGTCGTGTCGTTCCAGCCGTTCAGCACGGTTGCAGCGACGGGCATATTGAATCCAAAATACACTTTGAGGACGCAACCTCGGAGTATATTTTGAAGTCTTACCCGTTAAGGTAGTCATATACATAAAACAGGAGATCGGAAAAGCATGGCTGATTCCTCGTCAGGACGCACCGTTGTTTTCGTCTCGTTGACCGGCGACGAGCAGGTGAAGGCTTACGACCAGGACCGGGAGACGGGAGCCCTGACCCTGCGGTCCACGAGCGACGCCCACGGTCCGTCCGGGGCGCTTTGCCTGCATCCGGCGGGCAACCTCATGTACAACGCCCACGTGGAATCCACCACGCTCGCGGCCTACCAGCTGGACACGGACACCGGCGAACTCTCCCTCGTCAACAAGGTGGACACCGGCATCGCGATCCCCGCGCACCTCGTTACGGACCGCGGCGGCCGTTTCCTGTTGACCGTTTACTACGGGGGCGGCGGCATCACCGTGCACCGGTTGGGCGGGGACGGCGCAATCGGCGAGCTCGTGCAGTACATCAACACGGGCGAAAAAGCTCATGCCGTCTGCCTGGCGGTGGAGGACCGGTACGCGATCGTCCCCCACGTCTGTCCCACCAACAAGACCAGCCAGTTCCGGTTCGACGCGGATTCGGGGCAGCTGTCCCCCAATGAACCCGCGGTGCTGACCCCCCCGGACGATGAAACGGGTCCCCGGCATATCTGCTTCCGGCCCGGGGGCGACGTGGCGTATATTGTTAATGAACAGGGCAACACGGTGACGGTCCATCACTTCGATGCGGACAGCGGCACCCTCGAGATCTTCCAGAATGTATCGACCCTGCCCGAAGACTGGAAGGATGGTGGGGCCACCGCGCACGTAGAGGTGCACCGGAACGGGAAGTGGGCTTATGCCTCCAACCGGGGGCATGACAGCATCGTGGGCTACGACGTGGCGGCCGATGGGGCGCTGAGCGCTTTCGGGCACGTTTCGGTTCCGGCGAGTCCGCGGTCTTTCAACGTCGATCCGGATGGCCGGTTCCTCTATTGCGCCGGTGAAGCCGCGGGTGTGATGACGGCGTATCGCGTGGATCCCTCCGACGGGACCCTGCATCCGCTGCGGGATTATAACGTAGGCGACAAGCCATTCTGGGTAATGGCGACGACTCTGGGCTAAAACGCATGAGCGACAAGCCTCAAAACAGCGAAGAATCCAAGGGCCTGGTGGGCATGTTCACGGCAGAGCGGCAGCGTGAACAGGACAACACCATGGACCGCCGGATCGAGAAAAAGCGCTTCACCCCGCGCCGGATCGCCCTGGGCGGCCTGGCGGCGGCGGTGATCGCCTTCGGGGCCTACGCACTGCTCAGCGTGAACCCGTCCTCACTGAACGTGGACGCGGAGAAGCTGACCCTGGCCCCGGTGACCCACGGTCCCTTCCTGGAGTACATCGTGGAGCAGGGCGAGGTGATGCCGCTCCGGACAATCTACCTGGACGCGGTCGAAGGCGGGCGAGTGGAGGAAGTCTACGTCATAGAGGGCTCGCAGATCGAGCAGGGGACGCCCATTTTGCGCCTGTCCAACGCCACCCTCCAGTTGAGCGTCATGCAGCGCGAGGCCGATTTGTTCCGCGAAGTGAACCGGCTCAGGGAGACGCGGGTTACCATGGGACAGCGGCGCCTGAGTATGCGTGCCGGACTGGTGGAGACGGAATACCAGTTGCGCCAGGCCGAGCGGGAGTACGCGCGGCAGGACGAGATGTTCAAGGCGGAACTCTCTTCGCGGCAGGAATACGACGAGGCAAAGGACAATCTGGAATACCTGACGCGAAAGCGGGACGTCACCGTCGAGACATTGAACCAGGATTCGCTTTTCCAGACAATCCAGATCCAGCAGCTGGAGGAATCGGTCGACCGCCTTCGACGGAACCTGGAAGTCATCAAGCAGAACGAGGAGAACCTGACGATCCGCGCGCCGATCACGGGGCTGCTCTCCTCGCTCATCGCCGAGGTGGGCGAGTCCAAGCCCGGCGGCGACCGGCTGGGCCAGATCGACGTGGAGGACCAGTTCAAGGTGCGCGCGGCCATCGACGAGCACTACATCGCCCGCATCCGCTCGGGCCAGGCCGGTTCCTTCGATTTCGCGGGCGGCACCTACGACCTGGTGATCAGCCGGGTGTACCCCGAGGTGATCGAGGGGCAGTTCGAGGCGGACATGGAGTTTCCCCAGGGGATGCCGGACGGACTCCGTCGCGGCCAGACGCTGCAGGTGCGCATCGCGCTGGGTGAACTGGCCGACGCCATGCAGGTGCCCCGGGGCGGTTTCTACCAGAAGACGGGCGGACGATGGATCTACGTGCTGGATCCCACGGGCGAGTTCGCCGTGCGTCGGGATATCCGGCTCGGCCGGCAGAACAGCCAGTACTTCGAGGTCCTCGAAGGGCTCGAAGAGGGCGAAACGGTCATCACCTCCATGTACGACAACTTCGGCGACATGGAAAGACTGGTCTTGCAATAATCATCACATCACAGGAGCGCAACATGATCAGGACCGAGCATCTCAAGAAACTCTACGCCACCGAAGAGGTGGAGACGACGGCGCTGAACGACGTGACCATGGCCGTGGACCAGGGCGAGTTCGTGGCGGTCATGGGACCGTCGGGCTGCGGAAAGTCCACTCTGCTCAACATCCTCGGACTCCTCGACAACCCCTCGGGCGGGGAGTACTATTTCCTGGACCAGGAAGTATCCGGCCACTCCGAGCGGCAGCGGGCCAACCTGCGCAAGGCCAACATCGGCTTCGTCTTCCAGAGCTTCAACCTGATCGACGAACTCACGGTCTACGAGAACATCGAGCTGCCGCTGATCTACCTGGGCACGTCCAAACAGGAGCGCAAGGCACGGGTGGACGCGGCCATGGAGCACATGCAGATCCCCCACCGGCGGAACCACTTCCCGCAGCAGCTTTCGGGCGGCCAGCAGCAGCGCGTGGCCGTGGCGCGGGCGGTCATCGGCAATCCCAAGCTGATCCTGGCCGACGAGCCGACGGGTAACCTGGACTCGGCCAACGGCGCCGAGGTGATGGAACTGCTGAATGGGCTCAACGAGGCGGGAACGACTATTATCATGGTGACCCACGACCAGACGCTGGCCGATCACGCCCACCGGATCATCCGTCTCTTCGACGGGCGCATCGTGCAGGAAGCCGCGGCGTAGGCGGCGGCACTGGAAGCGTACCTGGGCCTCGGCAAGGATCTACCGGGTGGTCAGCCAGTCCCAGAAGCCGGCGGGTTCCTCATTCGGGGTCGCATCCAGGACGTCTTCCGAAATATACAGGGTCGGCATCAGGTTCAGCATCTGGTTGCCCCGCCACGCCCTGTACCCCCACTTGTTGGTCTCCAGCGCCGCGCCGCGCACGTAGGGTCGCCACATTTCATTGATCAGGGTGTGCCAGAGGAACACGCCGCCCACGTCTTGGACCAGGATTTCCTCCGCTTCCTGGTATAACGCGTTGCGCCGGTCCGGATCTCCCACCAGCACATTCGCCCGAAGCACCAGATCTTCGAACCGCTCGTTGTACCAGGGATGTCTGCCGTTAGACAGCCACAGCGTGAGCAGGTTGCTGGCATCGACGTAGTCATAGCGGTAAGGGATAATCGCCAGGGTGAGTTCCTTGGCGTTCATCGTTTCCGTAAACACCTTCCTTTCCACGTTCCGCACCCCGACCTCGATATTCAGATTCTGCCTCAGCATGGCCTGGACCGCCTCGGCGGCCGTGCTGTTCACGATGGTTTCTCCCCGCAGCCATATGTTCACGGCCGGGAATCCCTCGCCATCGGGATAACCCGCCTGCGCCAGGAGGTTACGCGCCATTTCCGGATCGTAGGCCTGGATGGCGGCCAACGCTTCGGAGTTGGCCGCGGGAAACCCCGGCGGCGACATGGCGACGGCCGGCAACGCGATGTCCCGCAGGGCCGAACTCATGAGCGAAGCCTGGTCGACGGCGTGGCTGAATGCCCGGCGCACCCGCCGGTCGTTGAAGGGTGGGTTGTACGTATCCATCAGTAGATAATAGGTCTGGAAATCCACGTAGGTGTTCAGGTGATCCTCCAACGCGGAATTGGATCTGACGCGGTTGATTTCGGCCTGGTTGCCCAGCACGATGTAGTCGACTTCGCCGGCTTCATAGGCTGCGAGGTAGGGCGGTTGGGCGGCGGCGTTGAAGAGTTGCGCCGTGATGCGTTCCAGGAAGGGCTTGTTGGGACCCCGGTACGTGGGACTCGGCTCGAGGACGATGCGGTCGTTGATCGTCCATTCCTTGAGCCGGAAGGGACCGCTGCCCATGTGGGTCTCGGCCCGGGTCGACCAGGCCGGGCCGTATTTCTCGAACAGGTGGGTGGGGGTCACCCAGCTGTAATTCAAAAGCTCCGGCGCGTAGGGCGTCGGCTGGGTTGTGGTGAAGGCGATGGTGTGCTCGTCCAGCGCTTCGACGCCCAGCGAGTCCAGCGGCATGCGGCCGGCCACGACTTCTCCCCAGTTTTTGATGGGACGGTAGTACCATTCGAAATCGAAGCCGGTCTTCGGATCGGCCCAACGATGGAACGAAGACTCGTAGTCGTAGGCCGTCACGGGCCGCCCGTCGCCGAAAATCAGGTCCTGCTGAAGATGGAAAATCCAAGTGAAGCCGTCTTCGGTCACTTCCCAGTGGGTCGCCGCGGCGGGGAGCAGGTTGAAGTCCCGGTCGACTCGGGTCAGCGGCTCGTTCGTAATGGCGAAACCGAAGACCTTCTGGTAAGAGGAAACGGCCCGGTCCATGAACCGGTTGTTCAATTCGAAGGTGCGCAGGTGCTGATGCTCAGGCGGCGCGGCGTCCGGGGGAAGCGTGACGCCCACGGAATTGACCTGAGCCGGTCCATCCTGGCCGGATGGGTCGGCTACGGCGGATCCCAACAGCGCGTAATACAGGAGAACCGCCGAGCCTGTCAATACCACCGCCGGGGCGAGGATACCCCGAATACCCCATGTTCTTATGTTTGATGGCATGCCCATGCAAAGGACCGATCTGATGAGTGAATCCGTGAGCAACTGCACGTTGATGAGTGAAGTCGTGAGCACGGTCCCGTCAAAGCTCAATCAGCCAACTTCAGCGTCCGGCTGGCCTGCGTGTCGTCGTTTCCCGGGAAACTTCCTCGGTAATATATATCGTTGTCATCAGGTTCAGCATCTGGTTTCCACGCCAGGCCCTGTAGCCCGATTCGTTCGGTTCCAGGGCTTCGCCGCGGACATAGGGCCGCCACATCTCGTTGACCAGGTCGTGCCAGAGGAACACGCCGCCCACGTCGCGGACCAGGATCTCTTCCGCGTCATGGTAGAGTTGCGCCCGGCGGCCGGGATCGCCCACCAGGTGGTTCGCCTGCTCCACGAGTTCCTCGAACCGGTCGTTACGCCACGGATGGCGGCCCCGGGACAGCCACAGGTTGAGCAGGTTGCTGGGGTCCAGGTAGTCCCATCCGTAGGCGAGCATGGAAAAGGGGATCTCCTTGGCGTTCAGCGCTTCCGTGTAGACCTTCCGTTCCACGTTCAGCACCTCGACCTCAATATTCAGGGTCTGCTTCAGCATGGCCTGGATGGCCTCGGCGGCCACTTTTCTGAGATAGGCTTCGCCGCGCAGCCACATGGCCATCTCCGGAAATCCCCTGCCGTCGGGATAACCCGCTTCCGCGAGTAACATTCGGGCCCTTTCGGGATCGTACCGTTGAATGTGTGCCAGCGAATCGGGACGGGCGGCGGGGAATCCGGCCGGCATCATGGATACGGCAGGCACCGCGATGTCCTTCAGGGCGGATTTCATGATGGCCGGCTGGTCGATGGCGTGGCTTATCGCCTGGCGGACGCGCAGATCGTTGAAGGGGGGAACGCGGGTATCCATGAAGAGATAGTACGTGGTGAAATTGGTATAGGTGTTAAGGTGGCTTTGCAGCACCGGATCGGACCGGGCCCGGTTGATTTCGGCCGGATTGTTCAGCAGGACGTAGTCGACCTCGCCTGCCTCGTAGGAGGCGAGAAAGGGCGGCTGTGCCGCTGCGTTGTACAACCGGGCGATGATCCGCTCCAGGTAGGGCGTGCTGGGTCCCGGGTAGAGGGGATTCGGTTCGAGGACGATGCGGTCATTGATCGTCCACTCCTTGAGCCGGTAGGGTCCGTACCCGATGTGGGTTTCCGGTTTTGTGGACCACGCGGCCCCGTATTTCTCGAACTGGTGGGTGGGTGTCACCCAGCTGTAGTTGAGCAAATGAGGCGCGAAAGGCGCGGGCCGGGTGGTCGTGAAGGCGATGGTGTGCGGGCCCAGCGCCTCGACGCCCAGCGAGTCCAGCGGCATCTTCCGCGCGACGACCGCGCCCCAGTTCTTGATGGGCCGGTAGTACCATTCGAAATCGAAACCGATGTCCGGGTCCGCCCATCGCCGGAATGTGTCCGCGTAGTCGTAGGCGGTTACGGGCTTGCCGTCACCGAACACCATGTCCTTCCTGAGGTGGAAAACCCAGGTGCGGCCGTCCTCGGTCACCTCCCAGTGGGTGGCGGCGGCGGGCACCAGGTTGAAATCGCGGTCGACCCGGCTGAGAGGCTCGTTCGTCAGGGCGAACCCGAAGGACTTCTGGTAGGAAGACGTGGCCCGGTCCATGTACCGGTTGTTCAACTCAAAGGTGCGCAGGATCTGCCGGGAGGGCGGCGCGGCGTCCGGAGGGAGCGTCACGCCGACGGAATTAACCTGGCCGGGCGACCCAGGCGGGCCGG
>VXWP01000097.1:17904-34805 GCA_009835325.1 Gemmatimonadota bacterium
GGCCGGGCGACCCAGGCGGGCCGGACGAAACGTCCGACGCCAGGACAACGGCAATCATCAGCAAAGAAGCAGGGAGCAACAGGTGGATCTTCGGTCGCATGACTACCCCATTCAACCGTCATTCGGTTTTCGCACCTCGACGGGTTTCTGGTACAGCATGGCCAGGATCTCGGTGAACTGGAGCGGACTGACGCCCACGCCGTCCACGCTCACCGTCCAATGCAGGTGTGCGGCGGTCACCCGGCCCGTGGCCCCCGACAGACCCAGCAACTGTCCGCGGGACACCTCGTCCCCTTCTTTCACATCAAGCCGGCTCATGTGTGAATACCCGGTGTGGATGCCCATGCCGTGTTCGATGAGGACGTGGTTGCCCGAATAGAACAGGTTCTGGGCTAGCTTGACCACGCCGGACTGGGCGGCGTATAGGGGCGTTCCCTCGTAGGCCCGCAGGTCGAGGCCGCCGTGGTAGCTGCGAAGCTGTCCGTTGAACACCCGTCGTGTTCCGTACGGACTGGTGATAGTCTTCTTCTCCACGGGATAACGGAACGTGTCTTCCATCATCACCGTATCCCGTACCGCCTCGTACGCCGCGGCGATGATCTTCTGTTCCCGCGCGATGCGCCGGAAGTCCGTGACCGAGGGCGTAACCCGGCTTTGCGGCACGCCGCGGATCTGTTCCGAACGGTACGGACCGGCGACGATGGCGAACGGTAGTTCCCGGCCGAAGATCCGGTCGCTCTCGGTCCACTCCACGTGCACGGTATCCGGTCCCGGCGCCGCACGATAGGGAATGCCGATCAGGGCGAACAAACCATCGTCGTGCGCGGTCGGATGAGGGTACAGGCGATGGATCCGGGCACCCGTCGAAACGGTCAGGTCGATCGCGTGACCGGCTTCCTCGCCGGGACCTTCAGGGACGCACTCCAGCAGAAGGGTATGACCGTTCGCCACCCGCTCATCGGAGAGGCGCAGCGAGAAAGCCCGCTCTCCCAGATAGGCCCGTGGTGCGTGGAAGAAGGTCTCGCCGCCGAGGCAGACTGCGGTAAGGGCCAGGGTAAGTACAATGTTCATGGAACAGGGTTGGAATCCGGTTCGATCGGGTTCGATCCGGGTTTACACTGGGACCGGTCTCGACGGCACCCCCGGTCTGGACGACACGACCGATCTGGACAACACGACCGATCTGGACAACACGACCGATCCGGGCTATACCCTAATCATAATACCCCATTACACGATTCCCAAAACGGTTTTTTGTCGGGCTACCGAGGCTTCGGCAGGCAACCCTCGCTATCGCGGATTCGAATCCGGGATGCCGCGGCTGACCTGGACTTCGAAATCTCCGTCCGGCTGCACGCGTCGGGCGAACGCAGGTGAGTCGTCCTGGCCGGGCCAGTCCCGGAGGACTCCCCGGACCGCTCCGGTCATCCGGTCCAACATGAGCGCGGCGGCCGGCCCTCCACTACGATCCAGCGTCGTCACCCCATCCGGACCGGATAGCGAGAACAGTTGCAATCGATCGAGCCAGTCCGCCCGGACGGGAAGCACGAAGGCGAAAACGCTCCCGGCCCCGTCGGCGACTTCCGCCGTGCCGAAGGACAGCGCAAACAGCGTGTTCCCCGATTCGTCTTCACCGGTGAGGCGATACGGACCGCCGGCCTCCGGCAGGACGGACGGGGCGTCGACCGCGAAAGCGGGATGGAGGACGATTTCCCCCAGGTCGTTCACTTCGCCCCATAGCAGCAGGTTGGTCGCGGAAGCGGCGCGCGCTGCCGGAACGGGCGTTTCCAGGGATCGCCGATAGATCAGCGCCTTGACGAAGTGGAAGTCGCTGATCCATCCAGGTGGGCAGTAACTCATCAGGTCGTGGTTCCGCGGCGACACCAGCGATCCCGACAGGAGGTCGTAGCCCCATGCGCCGGTCGTCCCGTCGACGTAAGGGTAGTCGGGGTCCAGCCCGGCGGGGCCGCCGCACGGTGCGTGCCTCAGGTTCATGTTGTGACCGAGTTCATGGGCTATGATCTGTCCGTTCAGTGCCGACACACCGATGCTACCGGGGATGACGGCGACGCCCACGCGTTCGCTGGCAGGGAGGATAGCCATATAGTGTCCCGGGGCGCCGTCCAGGATGCGGACCACAAAGACCTCGACCAGCATTGATATGGTGTTCTTCGCCTCGGATGCCACCGAAGTCCACACGGGTTCGCGCACGTTCAGTTGGAAATCACCTACCGGCAATGTTTCCCGGGTCATCCTGAACAGTTCGTCATTCGGGGACAGGCCCGCGGCGTAGTCCGCAAGCGTCCAATCCGGATTCGACATCAACAGAAACGGGACCAGGGTAAGGTCGAGGGGCGGTACTTCCGCCACCTCCAGGGCCATCCGACCGACAGGCGGCAGGCGGCGACCGGCATCAGTCGCGGAATCCGATAGGCTGCCGGGATCGATTTCTATCACCATTTCCAGGCCCGGCCGAACGACATAGGCCGGAATATGGGCGTTGGATGACGCCGCGAGGTCTCCCTCCTCTGGACGGTCCGGCAGGCTGTAGTCTCCACCCGGTATCTCGACCGTGTACACCGGAAGATTGTTCTGATAGAACGAAGCCCGTACTGGCGGCCGCCTGGCGTCGGCCATGCCGCCGTTCGTTACGAAGACGCGCAGAAGCGCGGGCTTGCCGGCAACCAGCGGCACCGGGTTTTCGAGGGATTGCACCGCCTGCGTGAGATACGCCGATACAACGCGCACGATGTCGTCGCCGCAGTTGGAAACGCGCCTTTCGTCTATATCCCGCAACCAGGTCTGGGTCTCGACGTCCCGGGGCGCGCAAAGCCCCGTGCCGGCGAGCAGCAGGAAGGCCAGGTCGAGGTCGAGAAGCGCGCGCGGCAACGGCCCCGACAGCCCGGCGTTGTGGGAAAGACTCAGCGTCCTTAGCGCCCCGAGCGCGCCCAGTTCGGGCGGGACCAATCCACTCAGCCGATTCGACGCCAGGCTCAGCGTGACGAGGTTCGCCAGTCTTCCCAGTTCGGGTGGAACGAAGCCCGTCAGCCCGTTGGCGGAGAGGTTCAGTTCTTCGAGATTTGCAAGTTGTCCCAGTTCGGGTGGAACGAGGCCTGACAACGCATTGGTGGAGAGATCCAATTCCTCGAGGCTTGCCAGTCTTCCCAGTTCGGATGGAACGGGGCCCGTAAGCCCGTTTCTAGCGAGGTCGAGGGCGACGAGGTTTGCTAGTTGCCCCAATTCGGGTGGAACGGCGCCCGTCAGCCCGTTGACGGAGAGGTTGAGGACGGAGAGCGCTACAAGTCCTCCCAGTTCGTTTGGAACGGGGCCCGTAAACTCGTTGGAAGAGAGCGTGAGTCGCTCGAGGCTGCGGAGATTGCCCAATTCCGGAGAAAGGAGTCCGTGTAACCGGTTGAGCCCGAGATCGAGGACGGTGAGTCGGTCGAGTTGTCCCAGCTCGGTTGGAACGGACCCGGTCAACCCGTTTGCGGAGAGATCGAGGACGGAGAGGTTTGTCAGCCGTCCCAGTTCGGGCGGAATGGGGCCCGTCAGCAGGTTCACCGAGAGATCCAATGCGGCGAGTCGATCAAGGCGCGCAAGTTCGGGTGGAACGTGCCCCGTCAGGCCGTTGCCGATAAGACGCAACGTTTCCAGCCGGTCCATCAGCGCCAATTCCTGAGGTAGTCGCCCCTTGAGGTTATTGTACCCCAGGTCGAGGGAGATCACATGCCCTTCGGCGTCGGTCTCGACGCCGTGCCAGTCCCGCAACGGCGCTTCACTGAGCCAGTTGGTGGCCTCCTTCCAGTACGCGCCGCCTGTTTCGCCGTACAGCGTGGTCAACACCATCCGGTCGGTGGCGAGGGTGGCGGGACAGTTGTCGACCCGTATGTCCCCGACGGTGGCCAGCCAGGCCTGATAGGCGGGGTCCGATGGCGCGCATAGACCCGTTCCGCCCAACTTGAGGGCCGTCAGACCGAGACCGACCAGCGACGCGGGCAGCGGTCCAGTCAGCCCGGAATTGTTCGACAGGTCCAGTACGCCCAGAGACCGGAGGTCGCCTAGCCGGGACGGCAGCGTTCCGTTAAGATTGTTGTCTTCCAGATCCAGGCCCGTTACATGGCCCTGGTCATTGGTCTCGACGCCGTGCCAGGCGCTTACGGACGCGCCGGTGAGCCAATTGCGCCGTCCGGTCCAGTTCCTGCCGTCCGCCGCGTTGTACAACGCGATCAGCGCGCTCCGCTCCGTGTCCTCGCAGTCGTCCACTTCAACGTCGTCAATCCCGGCGAGCCAGGCCTGGAAGACCGCGTCCAGCGGCGCGCACAGGAATGTTCTATCAAACCTTAGTCTTTCGAGATTGCCGAGATTGGCCATGGCCAGGGGCAACGGTCCGTGCGAGAAGTTATTGCCCCTGGCGCCGAGTGTCCTGAGCCTGACGAGTCGTCCGATTTCGGGGGGTATGCTTCCCGTCAACCGGTTGTAGGATACCTCCAGAAACTCCAGATTGGGGAGATGTCCGATTTCGGGGGGTATGCTTCCCGTCAACTGATTGCCCAGGAGCGATAGAGACCGGAGCTTTTCAAGGCGGACCAGTTCCGCGGGCATTGCGCCCGTCAGCTCATTCCGGTCGAGCAACAATTCGGTAACCCTTCCTTCGGCGTCCGTCGTCACTCCGTGCCACTCGGCCAGGGGCGCGTCGCTCGACCAGTTCGTGGCGAGCGTCCATTCCGATCCACCGGTGCCATTGAACAGCGCCACCAGGGCGGCGCGGTCCAGCGCGTCTGGTCCGAAACCCGAGACCGTGACTTCCACGATTGCCGACACATCCCCGGAAGTCACGGTGATCCGGGCGATTCCGTTCGACCGTGCCTCGAGGTCTCCCTGGGCGTTCACCGAGACTACGAAGGGATCGCTGCTTGTCCAGACGAGTTGCGTGTCCGGCACCGGGTTGCCGTTCCTGTCTTTAGCCACCGCGTCAACCCGCAATGCCCGGTCCGTCTTCGTCAGCGTCACGCTGGCGGGTGCGACCTCGATGCGAGCGACCGCCTGGGATACCGTGACGGTGGCATTCGCACTGAATTGCCCTGAAACGGCCGTGACGATCGCGGAACCGTTCTTCCGGGCCGTGACCAGGCCCTCGTCCGTCACGCCGGCCACTTCGGTGTTTCCGCTGGCCCACGTCACGGCCGCGTCCGCGATCACCCGATCGTGCCCGTCCCGGACCGCCGCAGTGAACTGCACGGTCGCGCCGATGGCGTCCAGCTCGGCCTCGGCAGGCGATATCCTGATGCTGGCCGCCCGTGGAGGTCCCGTGGGGCTTTCCCGGCCGCACGACAAATGGATGATGATCGAGAGGAGGAAGGGAACGACAAGAACGAGTAGTAACCTCATGGTCCGATTCCATTGCGATACGCGTCGGGATGATGTGCGTTGCGGCGTTTCCTGATGTTCATTCGTAAACGGACGTGAATCTGCGACTCCGGAGAAGACCTTGGATATGTGGCTTCTATTCATCCTTGTTTTGCTGGTACGCCCTGGAAATTGGTAACGTCCCTGAGCGCAAGTATCCAGGCCAATCTGTTCCGGACCTGCAGATCACCCGATTACAGTACGCTTCAGAGTAGTCGAATGGAAACCAGGTGAATGAAAGGCTGAAGCGGTTACCGGGCGTTCGGATGTAGCATGGCTAGTGGAGAAAGGCGTAGTTTGAGCGGAATCCGCATCGGCAAGATACGGCAGGCAGCTGGGTTTTTCAATAACGGACCGCTAGAAATAGGTCGCTACACTGAACAGGAAAGAGGCCCCTCTTACTTCGTTGTTGAAGGGGTCCCGCTCCCAGTTGCGCTGATAGTCGAATTTGAAGACCGTGTCTTCATGCGGCCTGAAGTTGAGGCCCAACGTGAGGCGGCGATGGCTGTCGCCCGTCGTGTCGGCATCGAAGTCGACGGCACCCACGCGCACCACCCCGGTAAACACCGATTCAGGCAACGCGGTCAACCAACCCCGGCCGAAGTGGGCATTGATCTGCCCATAGAAACCCTGCTGGTTCGCCTGGAAGATAGCGCTCTGCAGGGGGACGTCGATCTCGGCTTTGGCGTACTCGCCGAGCAACTCAATGGATTTCCAGATCCCGTTCCAGTCCAAAGCCAGGATGGTCAGTCCGCGTTTTGCGTCTATGGTCAGTCCATCGGCCTTCCATACGTTGTAGGGACCGGTATGGAACGAACCTCCGAGCTCCCAGTTTGGCTGTGGGCTAATGGCCAGGCGCCCGACCCAGGAGGGACGCTGGTTGTTGTCCTCGAAGTTTCCCTTTCCCGCCGCAATCCGGGTACCGGCCGGGTCGCTCAGGATGACGCCGTCCGAGAACCCGTTGACGCCGTAGAACTCGTAACTGATGCGCGAGGAGGGCGTGGGGTACATTGCGCCGAAGAATCCCATGCCCGCTTCTGACAATGCGGTCGGTATGATCTGGGTGCTGACCAGGGGGCGGTCTGTCAGATCGTTGACTGGACTGTCGTGAGAGAGATTGAAGCGGCCGAGGGGAGAAAGGATTATCCCGCCTCGAAACGTGAAGGCGGGGTGAATCTCGAAATCGATAAACGCCATTTCGAGCTTGATTTCCTCGCCTCCTTCCTCGAACTCCAGTTCCGAGGCCACGCGCACGCGGTCCGACACGACGGTGTAGGTGAAGAGGTTGAATCGCTTGGGATCGAAGGTCAACGCCTCGTTGATCCCATCTTCGCGCTCGAAGCGGAGGTGTACTTCGGCATAGCCGCCTATGCGGGTGTTGCCCGCCCTGGTGATGAAGGGCCGGTCTTCGAACCCACCTTTGATCGAAGGGCGGGAATCCGGCGCGTTCTGTGCGACAACCTCCGCGGCGTACCCGCCGACCGTCCCCAGGCATAAGAACAGGCTCACGGCAGCCTTTCGGACCAAGCCTGTCATGGGTTACTCCTTTCCGTTCAACAGGATCACAAGGTCGGTCCCCTCTTCATCCACCGCGTATCTGGACAACGGACTTTGCGCCGGCCCCCGAATTGCCTTTCCCTCCAGGTCAAACACCGATCCGTGGCAGGGACAGCTCAGCGCGTGCTTTCCGGGTCGGACCTCGCAGCCCAGGTGCGTGCAGCGCGAACCCAGCGCACGGTAGGCATCTCCATCCACGCGAATGAGGATGATCGACTCGGGCAGTCCCTCCGCCGTCACCAGGACGACATCATCGGCCCGTAGCTTCTCATCCAACTCCGCGCGGGGCAGCACGACGCGGTTTTCCGTGAGCCTGGTCCGGAAGTTGGCGGCCGTGGCACAGGCAGAAAGACCGGAAGCCACGAAACCGGTTCCCAAAGCCATCTGGATCAGAAAACGCCGCCGGGGCATGCCCGTTCGTCTTTTCTTGCGCATGGGTTATAACGACCTGAGAAAGGCCAGCAGGGCTTCGCGATCCTCGTCGCTCAGGCCTGCGAACCGGTTGCGGGCGGCCGAGGCTTCACCACCGTGGAAGAGTATCGCTTCGCCGAGATCCGAGGTGCGGCCGTCGTGCAGGTAGAAGGCCTCGCCATTCAGGAATTCCTCGACCAGGCGCAACCCCCATAGCGGCGCCGTGCGCCACTCCGTGCCGGAAGCGTCCCCATCCGGGCGGAAGTCCGCCAGATCGGGTCCCATGTCGTGCAGCAGCAGATCGGAAAAAAGGTGGACGTCGATGTGACTCAGCTCCGGAATCGAACTGGCGCCGGTTCTCATCGTCGGCACATGGCAGGCGGCGCAGCCGATCTCGTTAAAGAGCTGGTCGCCGCGCTCGACTTCGGGCGTGATTTCGCCACGCTCCGGCGGCCTGAGCTGACGCACGTACGTGACCGTCTCCAGCACGGTTGCGGCGGGGATCTCTGGATCGGCCACCCGGTCTCCGATGGCGATCCCACCGGCCTGGGGATGGGGGGTTTCCACGGGAATGAAATCACTGGTAATGCCGATATCCTGGTGGTAGGCCTCGGCGACCTGCTGGAGGAGGGAAGAGACCTGCGCCTTGCGAGAAAAGCGTCCCAACTGAAGTCCGGGTCCGCCGCCTACGTGAGAACCTGATACGAATTCGGCGGCATGCACCATATTGGGCCGGCCGGATATGCCATCGCCATCCAGGTCGTTCGGATCGGCGCGGGATAGAATAACCCAGGCCGGGATGGCTTCGATCATCCCCACACCGAATACCGGAGGCGGCATCCTGAATGTACGCTCCATTCCGGACGGCATCTCTTCGAGGGGAACGCCTGGAATGGCCTTGTCCTGGTGTTGCGGGCCGCCCAACTCCGCGGCCGGGTCGCCCCCGAGGCCGAAGCGGGTGAATCCCAGTTCCGGCGTCCCGCGCCCATCGGCGGGATGACAGCTCTCGCAACCGACGTTATTGAAGATGGGCCCGAGCCCTTCTTCCACGGTGAAAGTGCGCTCGAAGTTCTCGTCGCCCTGGATAAACACCGCATTGAGACTGGGCGACATGCCCTCCAGCGGCGATTCGAAGTTATCTCCCTCCGTTGGCCGATTGGTAACGATCCGGTCGCACCCCGACCCCATCACTCCTCCCAGCACTGTCAGACTCCAGCAGAACAGGATTACCGCGTACTTCAAATCTACCTCCAGGCGAGGCATCATCTGGCACTAAATACATAGTTTGACTTAATGTAAGTGCAATTTAGCCTATACTAAATATAATGCAAGCTTTTCTGTAAAGTGATTCGGCGCCCTGGGGCGTCACCCAGGGCGGGCAACCGATACGCCAAATGTTGAATATGCTCGTAATAAGGCGGTAGGGATGGGAACCTGGAAGCAGTTCGGCTCAACCCCAGCGGTACTCCGGCGGATCGAATACGAAACCGTGGAAGAAGGGCCGGTGCCGCGGTGTGAGGCTGTTAAGGAAAGCCCTGTCATAACGCCACTGCTCCGCGCACGCCAGCATCCACGGGTGTTCGTACCCGTAGTAGAGGATCACCCGCTTGCCGCCGCGGCGCGTGAACGGGCCGGCCGAATGCCACACTCCATTGTGGAAGAGCACGGCCGTGCCGGGTCGCCCGCAGATCTGTACAGCCCCGGGCATGCCATTCTTCGCGTCAGGCACGACCAGGGACTTGTGGCTGCCCGGTACCAGGGTCAGGTTGCCCTGGTCCGGTTCGGTCATGTCGCTGAGGTAGTACCCCACTTTGAACTGCAATAGCGGGACGTGCGGCTGGAAGTCACGAAATCCGTCCTGGATCCCGTCCGTGTGCCAGCCCTTTCCGTGGTGCTCTTCGGGTTCGATCTCGTAGATGGCATCGGTCGAGTGCAGATGGGGCATCTTGTTGAACAGACCGTGAACATAGTCCATCATCGGCTCGTAGTCGAGCATGTCCAGAAAGTGCGGGTCTTCGGCCAGCAGGTGCATGACCCGCGCGTTAGCCGAGTCCAGTTTATCGGCGAAGGCCGGTTCGTGCGCTCGTTGGAACCCGGGGTCGCGGCGACGCGCTATCGTCCGCTCCAGCGCGTCGTTTAGCGTGTCGACCAGGGACTCAGGAAGGAAAGCTTCCAGCACCAGGTAGCCATTTGTGTCGAAGAGGAAGCGTTCGGCGTCCGTGGGATGGTTGGACATTTACCAGATCCCTCCGCATGTTGTCCGTCGTAATCAATCGTCCAACATCCTTAACACCTTGGAATTTACCCGTCAAGTCCAATCAGGTTTAACACGCAGGAATGAGTTGCGGTCACTCAGACGTCCCTGTTCATTATGTGTCTTCCCTGGATTCGACACGTAATACCAGGTGAACCTCCGAGGCAGCCCATGATCTACGACGGACACGCCTATTGCTTTCCTTCTCCCGGCAAAATCGGAGGTTTCGACGATCATGCCGAATTCCGGCGTCACCTGCAACTGTTCATGTCCCAGGCCCGGCAGCAGCCCGTCTGGCGGCGTAGCGACCGCGCGCCGGCCGACGCTACGGGGCTCTACGATCCCGATCTACCCTGGCGTTTCGAGGGCCTGCGGAACGCAAGTTTCCGCACCGGGAAACACGGACTGGCCGAGTGGTCGGTCGATGGCGAGGACTACGTCAAGCAAGCGCTGCCGCCGTGGACGGAGGACTTCTCTTTTTCACCGGAAAGTCTTGTGGCGGAGATGGACTACGCGGGCGTCGACCGGGCCCTCCTTCACCGCACGCCCTACATGGGGCTCGACGACGGTTACATCGCGGAATGCTGCCGACGCTACCCGGAGCGGATCCAGGGATTGGCCCAGGTCCCCGAATGGTGGATACCTGACCGGACCGACGAGGCCATCGCGAAACTGGAACGGGCGATCGGCGATCACGGTCTATCGGGTCTTCAGTTCGCACCCTTTCACCGGCCGCTCTACGACCTGTCAACCGATTGGACCGGGCCCGATTTCGATCCATTCTGGAAAGCAGTGGCCGGGCTGGAAATACCGGTGTTTTTCACCATCGGCGCGGTCGGGGCGCCTTCCGCATACATCGAAGAGTTACGTTCGTTGCGTACCTGGATGGACCGGTTCCCCGATGTCGACGTGATCGTGACCCACGGATTCCCCTGGCGGATGTTTGCCGAACGTGACCGGATCAACGTCCCCGACGAAGTGTACGAAGCCGCGCCCGCGGACCAACCCCGCTTCCACATCCAGATCCTCTTCGCCGTGTTCCTGCAGTCGCGCTGGGACTACCCCATGCCCCAGATGCGGCCCGTCCTGGAGAAGATGGTTGAACGCTTCGGCGCCGACCGCATCCTGTGGGGTACGGACATCCCCATCGTGCTGCTGCACTGGACCTACCGCCAGAGCCTGGACTATGTGAGGCGCTACTGCCCGTTCCTGGACGAGGGCGAGATGACGGCGATTCTCGGTGGCAACATGGCGCGGATTATGGGAGCGGACGGGTCGGCCGGATAGGCGTGAGGCCGGGCAATCCGGGTCATGGGTGTCAGAGGCAGCGGCGGGGGCTGGTCGGCAATGCCCGGCGGCTAGCTCGCACTCCGGCCCAGACGGCTGTCTTCCGCGGCGAGCCATTCCGCATAGGGGCGCGGCATCGGACCGGGCAGGCCCAGACCGTGTTCCTCGCGCCAGCGCAGGAGCGGGTGATCGCGTTCCGCTTGCGGCAGATCAACGCGCCGGCCGCGCGCGCCCGACTCGAAAATGCCCATCAATATCTCCAGCACGTGGCGGCCGGCATCACCCGAGCACTCGTGCGCACGGCCCTCGTCGAGCGCCTGCACGTACTCGTCGGCGAACTGGTAGTCCTCCACGGAAGCGGGACCGGCCGGATCGTAGTGCTCTGGCACGATGGGGGCAAGTGGCTGCCACTCGGCCTGGCCAGGGGCATAGTGGGGCGTGGACAGAAACCACGGGGCACCGCTTTTCCAATAGAGCCTGCCTTCGGTGCCGTAGATCTCGATCATATAGGCTGTCGAATCCATCTTGGGGAAGCGGTGCTGCAGGAGAACACCCGAAAACCCGCCTTCAAAGGCAAGGGCCGCGGTCACGTGTTCACCGGCAATGTAACCCATGCCACTCGGCGACGGCACCACATCCTCGGGCGTGATCGGACGTCCATCAGTCAAGGCCACGGCTTGCACGCTTCGCACCGGTCCGGCCACGCCTAGCATGGCATTGAGCGAGTGCGTGGCGATATTCATCAGGCCGTAGCCGCCGTAGTAGCCCTTGCCGCTACCCTGTATAAATCGCAAGTCGCCGATCCGGCCCTCGGCAATCGCCGCTTTGACCGCCTGTAGCGCGCCGCCGCTGCGCCCCTGGTGATGCACGGCCACCTGCACCCCTTGCTCCGCGGCTTTGGCCAACACCGCGTCGGCCTCGGCCAGGGTCGTACAAATCGGCTTTTCAATGTCGATGTGGACTCCGTGCTCCAGTACGCGCATAGCCAGCGGATAGTGGAATTCGGTACCCGTGGGAATGGCGACAATGTCCGGGTCCTCGGACTCGATCATCCGGTCGAGATCGTCATAACGAGCCGCGACTCCCAGTTCGTCGCCTAGGGTCGTCAAAAGCTCCGGCACAAGATCGCATAAGCCTACAACCTCGGTGCGGGGATGCTGATGGTACGCGCGGCCCGCAGCCGTGCCCCGGCCGCGGCAACCCAGAATAGCGACCCGGTATTGTCGCATGGTACGATCTCCTTTTCTTTTTGCATAACTCGAGAACAGAAGGTGTTAAGGCTACTATATCAATTATCCGGTGGATTCACACGTAGTATCGGATGAAATACCCGCTCCCCGAACGGTTGGAAACGGTTAGAAACGAAGTCGCCAGCACGGTCATTCGACAGATAAGGAAGGGAGATAGCATGGCGGAAAACAAGCGAGATTGGTCCTGGGTGCCTTTTCTTACCATGACGGGCATCATCGTTACGATCATGGTGTTTCTTATTGGTGGGCTCAGCGAACGGATGCTCTCCGTAGAAGAAGAACTGAGAGCGTTGGGCAAGAAAGTCGAACGATTAGACGTCAAGCTCGAGGAACGAACGCGGGGTTCGGCAGGCGGCTGAATTCAGGGTTGCCAGACAAATTCAGGGTCGCCGGGCGAAAACCGCACTGGGAACTGTACGCGAATTGAAACGTTCTCCACAATGGGAGTATGACCCTTGTCTGTGCCTGAATGAAAGGAAAGGCTATGCGATTCCTGGTTGCAGCGCTATGGATATCTGTTTCTCTTCTTGCCTGTGACGAAAGTGATCCTGTAGTTGGGCCCGACAACAAGGACAACCCGCCGGTTGAGGAAGGCGAATCACCGGTCGAGGAAGGCGACGAGGGAACCGGGGAAGGCAACCCGCGCACCGAGGAAGGCGACCGTGCACAGCTTGAAAGGATGCGACAGGAAATCCAAGCGCTCATCGGCGACGCTGAGGGCACTTCGATTGCAGACTGTCGCAGCGCGGCCATAGGATCCAAACCCTGCGGTGGTCCCTGGGAGTACATCGTTTATTCCGCTTCATCCACCGATCCTACGGAACTGGCCAGCCGGCTGGCGGAATACAATGCCTTTGAAGCTGAAATGAATGCGCTTTACGGGTATGTCTCCGACTGCTCGATTCCCAACAGGCCGGTTGTGGTGTTTAGAAATGGGCGGTGCGGCACGGAATGACGACTCGCCGTTGAGCGACGTCGATCAACCCGATCAGTGTTGAATGAGTAAGCAAATGGTTGACCGCCGCGAATCGAAGACGACAAGGTACGCAGACGGGCCCGCGTCGGACAACTACTCCAGATTCAGTCTTTTTCCATGAGCTCGAGCAACCGGGTCGTCGTGTTCCAGTTGCGGACGGTTACGCGCTGGTACACGGGCATCGACGCGAGACGGCTGAGATAGCTCCGAGAGGCCTGGTCGATGCGCCGGGAGAAGTAGAGCACACCGCTGCCCACCCAGGCTTCATCCACGCCGGGCCTGGTGGGAACGCCCTCCATGGCGGTATTTGCCGTAAGCGGCGCCTTCACAAATATAACATCGTAGCGATATGTCTCCGGCTGTTCTCCAAAGACCGCCGGCGCATCCGTAACCACCGCACGCATCTGCTTTCTAGAACGCATCACGACACTCGCCTCGTAGTCAAACGCCGCAGACAGCATCCCCTCAATACGCTTCGTCAGGGTCCTGAGCCCGGTGGAAGGCGAACGGAAGATCACGTTCCCGCTCTGGATATAAGTGACGACGTCACGAAAGCCTTCGGACACGAAACAGCTCCGAAGATCCACCATCTTGATGATGTTCTTGCCACCGACATTGATACCGCGCAGCAGGGCAAGGTAGGTTTCATCCGGGTTCTTGGGTTCGGCCATGTCGTGCCTCGCTTTACGATAGGTACGCTTTCGCTACGTCACCTCGATCTCTATCCTGCAGTGATCACTTGGCCCCCATTCATCCGGGCGGTTTAAGGCACGCACCTCGACGGAATCAGCCATGCTTTCGGACGCGAAAACGAAGTCCAGTTGACTGGTTGCTGTCTCAGGCGTCTGAGAAGAATGGATATATGTCGGAACGTTCTTGCTGTCTTCCGGCAGTTCGTCGGGCCAGGGATCGGCCTGGCGGCCATGGGGGTGCTGCGGGCCAACAAACGGAAGTCCCAGAGAGCGCATTCTGTCAAAAACCGTGTCATACCGTCCCTTCCAATAACCGCTCTTGTCTTCGCCGTAGCCATGGTAGATGGTGAGATCGCCCGCGGCGATAATACGGTGTCCCCACTGCTGGCCAATAAGCAGGGAAAGGTCGGAGATGACGCGATGGACTGAGGCGTCGACGATGTCCCAAGACATCCTGCCCGTTGATCGATGGGGTTTTTCGTACTCCGGGCAGAATGAAACAATAGTAAAATCGGCACCGTCAAGCGGTGAGACGATAGCGGCGGCTAGACATCCCGGATGCGTGGTCGCCAAGTCGCCCGCCCTTGCCTTGGTAACCGGTACCGGCGTCAGGAACTCAACATCCACCCGATCAGAGAGCTTCACAATGGCGCACCGAGAAAGCCCCTTTCCCGTTTTCTGGTCATGGAACAGCGCAGGATTATCGACCTCCAACTCCACGTTTTCAGGGGGCTTTCTGGCCTCCTGAAGCAGGGCGATGTCAGCATCGGCGCCAACCAGGAACCGCCATGGGGCGAAGCGGCGAGCAATGTTCCAGCAAATGATCTTCGTCAAGGTGTGATCCGGGTAACGGCGCGGTAGCGAGCGCTGAACTGAAACAGGGTTAACCGCCCTGGAGGTATGCTGTCAAGTTCAATAGGCAGGACCAGACCAACAATGCTCTCATATCACCTGCTTCCAGCACCACAGGTTTCTTGACCACCCTTGTATATTTAAAGTGTAATAACTGAGCAGGGAGTCACCGGAAACAGGGGGCCGCGATACCCATGCATCACTCCACCACCCTCCCCGGGAAACGTATTACCCCCCGCAATCAACATGCGTGGCGCCGCTGGCTCTATACGAACCACGCGTCGCTCACTGAGGTTTGGGTCCTCTTCTACAAGAAGGCTGCCCAGCGCTCCGGACGGCCCACCCTCACCTATGAGAACGCCGTCGAACAGGCGATCTGCTTCGGATGGATCGACGGACTTAAACGGCGGGTTGACGACGAACGCTACGCCCACCGATTCACACCCCGAAAACGGGACAGCAGGTGGTCGGAGGTCAATCGCACACGTCTCGAGAGGATGCGGTCGCAAGGCCTCATGACCCCCGCGGGCGAGGCGGCCGTCGCCTCGTCTATCCGCTCCGGAGCCTGGGAGCAGGCTGCACGACCGCCGGCTTTCGAGACTCCGCCGGAGTTTCTTGCCGCCCTTGAGAAGGATGTCGAGGCCCATGCCACATGGGCTGGCCTCACGCCCTCGCAACAGCGTTATTATACAGACTGGATCTGTGTCGCGAAGCGCGAGGAGACCCGCGCTCGCAGGCTTGCGAAGAGTCTTGAACTGCTGCGCCGCGGTGCGAAACTCGGAATGCGCTGAGCTTCAAGGACTCCTGGAACCCGCCTTAATCTAACCCTTGCCTACATCCCGTTCATCCCACTCATCAGACCACACCGGCCCCCATCGAAAAGGCGACGCGCAGACCTCCTGGACGGACCTCATGTGGCTGGCGGCGATGAGTTCGTCGCTATTCCTCGTGCTGCTGTCTTCCTCGAGTTACGTGGCGTCCCTGCCCTTCATTCGAGCGGAATGGGAACTGAACAATACGCAGTCCGGCGTGGTCTTTTCGGCCTACCTGGCCGGATACGCGGCATCCTCCCTGCTGGTCATACCCTTTACCGACCGGTTCCGGCCGTACGCGATCATGCTCGCGGGCATATCCCTGACAGCCGTCAGCGCCGTGCTCTTCCCCCTGTTGGCGGAAGGATTATGGACCGCGAGCGCGCTGCGGTTTCTCTATGGGGTCGGGCACGTGTGCGTGTACATAACGGGGATCCGGCTCGCATCGCTCAGGTTCTCAGAAAAGGGACGTGGCTTGGCCGTAGGCGTCTTTGTGAGCTCCGGATACGCGGGCACGACGGTTTCGTACGTACTCATGGGCGTTTTGCTGGACAGGTTCGAAACCTGGGAACCCGCCTATCTCGCCACGACATTGCCCGGCCTCGCCGGCGTCGCGGTCACGTTGCTGCTTGCCTTTGAAAGAAAAACCGTTACGCCCGGAAGCGAACGAACCACAACCATGGTCGGCTGGCTGTCCCTGGCGCCGCTGCGAGACCGCCGGCTGATGCTGGTAATCATGGCCTATGCGCTACACACCGCCGAGCTCTTCGTGGCCCGCCTGTGGCTGCCACTCCTTCTCGTCGCCGCACTCGTGATGACGGGTTTCGATTCGGAAGCCGCTGCTTCGCGCGCCGCCACCCTGGCCGGCTTCATGTTCATGACGGGCATTTTCAGCGTGCTTTTGGGTGGATGGATTTCGGACCGGTTCGGAAGAAACAGGACGGCGACGTTGATCTTCGCGGTAAGCGGGACCTGTTCTTTTCTCGCCGGGTGGCTGGTCGGACTTCCATTTGCCTGGCTGGTTGTGCTGGGGTTCCTATACGGGTTCTTTACGGCGGCCGATTCCGCCATCTACTCGACGGCCGTCACAGAGCTCGCCCCGAGGAACCTGGTAGGTTCCGCACAGGCCGTGCAGTCCTTCATCGGGTTTGTCGTGGGAACCGGCGCACCGGTTGTCGCGGGATCGATACTCGACCTTTCCGGCGGGCAGTCGGCGTGGATCCTGGTATTCAGTTTCAACGGCGTGCTGGCCGTGGCAGGCATAGCGTGCTTATTGTGGCTCCGGCGCATACCGGCATCGAGCGTTTCTTCCAAGGTTATTGCACAACGCGCAGGTTGAAAGGTCGCAACGCGAAGGTTGAAAGGCACGCAAAACGTTGGTTGAAAGGTAGATTACTAAAAAAG
>VXWP01000098.1 GCA_009835325.1 Gemmatimonadota bacterium
CCAAACCGGATGAACTTATGGTTGCCACCGAAGTACGGCTGCTCGTCCACCTGAAGGTCTTGCCAGTAATCCGCACGTTATCCGAGTCAAAGGCTCGTGCGGTGAAACGCCGTGTCTCACCCTCCTCGATCGATGCGGTCGATGGAGATACCGTGACCCGGGCCACTACCGGCGGAGGTTCGGTCACGGTCAACATGGCAGTATCTGATTTACCGTCCACCGATGCTCGTATCGTCGTGGAACCGGCATTCACTCCCCTGGCCAAACCGGATGAACTTATGGTTGCCACCGAAGTACGGCTGCTCGTCCACCTGAAACTCTTGCCTGGTATGACCTGATCATCCGATGCATAGGCCCGTGCGGTGAAACGCCGCGTCTCACCCTCCTCGATCGATGCAGTCGATGGAGACACCGTGACCCGGGCCACTACCGGCGGAGGTTCGGTCACGGTCAGCATGGCAGTATCTGATTTGCCGTCCACCGATGCTCGTATCGTCGTGGAACCCGCGTTCCGCCCCCGCGCCAAACCGGATGAACTTATGGTTGCCACTGAAGGCCGGCTGCTCGTCCACGTAAAGGTCTTGCCTGATATGACCTCATTGTCCGATGTATAGGCTTTGGCGGTAAATCGCCGCGTCTCACCTTCTTCAATCGACGCAGTTGATGGTTCCACGGTGACTCGATCGACAACCGGTGGAAGTTCGGCAACTGTGACGGTCACCGGTTCGGAAGTCGTTTCTTCCGTCATAGCGGTGATATCCGCCATGCCTGCTCCAACCGCGCTAACCAGCCCGGTCGAATCAACGGTCGCCACCTCGTTGTCGTCACTTGACCACGCTAAGGTCACCCCACCGATCATGGTTCCGTCCGAAGTCCGGGCGACGGCAATGAGCTGGTGCGTATCGCCCACTTCGAGCATAAGCGGCATGGCGTCCACGATCTCGACGCTGTCGATCACCGGCGGCGATTCCTCCACGATGACCGTCGCAGGCATGCTCGTCACGTTATCCGCCGAGGCAGTTATCATGGCTGTACCTGCGGCCACGGCCGTTACCAGCCCTGTTTCATCCACCGTGGCGACTTCCGTATCATCACTCATCCAGGTAAAATCGACGTCTTCAACCACCATGCTGTCAATCGTCATGGCAACGGCCGTGAACCGGAACATGCCTTCGACCATGATCATCATTGAAGGCGGACTCACCGTCACGATGGCTACCACCGGCTCTGGTGGCGGGGTTCGGTCACCGTCAGTGTCGCCGTGCCGGATACACTGTCCGCAGTAGCCGTGATCATCGCTTCGCCCGCTCCGACACCGGTCGCCAAACCGTCTGCGTCGACTGCAGCGACCATCTCGTCCGAACTCGACCACGTGAACTCCGCGTCCGGGATTTCCGTCCCGTCTGACGTCAATGCCTTCGCCGCGAACTGCTGTGTCGCGTCCGTCTCGATCATCGCCTCTGACGGACTCACCGTCACATTGGCTACCACCGGCAAAGGCGGAGGGGGTTCGGCCACGTTGATCGTTACCGGCGAACTCGTAATACCGTCCGCCGTGGCGCGGACCATGGCCGAACCGGCACCGACGGCCGTGGCCACTCCGGCGGAAGTAATGGACACTACGCTGGTGTCGCTGCTCGCCCAGGTGATACTGACATCACCGCGGACCGCACCTCCCGCGGTCCGGGCCGTTGCCATGAAGGTGACCGTTTCCCCAACCATCAACTCCTGAGCCGAGGATGGAGAGATCGTGACGTTGGCCACGGGGACCACGGTGACTGTAATCGTCACCGCCGCGCTTGCGACGCCGTTACCGGTCGCCCGGATGGTGGCCGTTCCGGCGGCCACGGCTGTGGCCACCCCGTTGTTGTTGATGGTAGCCACGGCCGTATTGCTGCTTGACCAGGCAAAATCGACCCCGCTGATCACGGTGCCGTCGGAAGCTTTGGCGGTCGCGACAAATCGCTGGGTCCTGCCCACCTCCACCGTCGCCATGCTCGGACTGACTTCGACAACGGAGACCGTCGGCGCGGGCGGTGGCGGTGGCGGTGGCGATGGTGTGGCAGGTGTAGGCTGTGTTGGAGAATCGCCGCCGCCGCAACCAGCTGCTAGTAGACCAAGCCAGAAAACAAGCATGGCTAGACCTGTCGTTATCATCCTGTATGACTTACGACTTCCCGCCATAACGTAGGGCTTCACCAAGTTCGTGACGCGGGTATACACCGGAAAACTCCTGACTGCATGGTAGGCCCCAGAGTCCTTGTCAGCGGGCAGCTCGGTGCTTTCACAATCGATTTCATCAAGGAAGACAGACGTATTATGCGAGGTATGAAGCGGCATGACAGGTCTTAGGGACCGAAGGACACGTACTGTCGGTCGTTCCGAGGGCTTACACACCGCGAACCCAATCGGAAAATCCGACTCGCTCGCCAGCCATGGCCTGAATGCTAACGATGCGGCGAGAAAAACGATCTCGACGTCGGCTGTTTCCTACAGTTTCAGAAAAACCCCGAATTCCCACGTGGGGGCGTCCAGCATGCTATGGGCCCGGGTGAACGTCGACATGCTGGCGGTCAGTCCTGCGTTGGGTGTAACGTAGAAATCGACCTGGGGGCCGAAAGACATATACTCGATTTCGTAGCGCGAACGGAATTCATCATCCGCTTTGCCCAGGACTTCGATCCCGCGAAGCCAGACCGTTATACCCAGTCTTTCGGCGACCGTGTAGCCGGCTTCAAGGCTATACCTCAGTTCATCGGAATAGTCGTCATTGGGATCGTCGTCGCCCTGCCTGTTGTTGTACCCGATCTCGCCTTTCAGATATCCGGGTACGGGGTATAATGAATGGCCCACCTGAAGCGAGAGGATCTGGTTGAACTCGCCGTCTCCGGTCCAGAGGACGATATCATTCCCCGAATCTCCCAGCGGCAGTCCGGCCATGGCCTGCAGGCTGACGACCGTTGGTCCGTCGGTCAGAATACCGATTCGTACACCGATGTCCCAATCTCCAACACCTGATGTCGAATCAAACCCTTCGGCATCAATGCTGAAACGTGAGTAGAAAGGCATATACCCCACAACGGTCACCCGGTCGAGCAAGCCGAATTCACCGTAAAGGCTCGTCGTGTTGCCGCTCACCTTTGGGATCTCGGTTTTGGATCCGGTCGCCAGGAACAGTGACTCGGCACGCACGATCTGCTGGCTGAGTTTGAAATACCCCTTTCCTTTCGGCTGGGTCCATCCGCCCGCGTGAGCTAAGGTCGAACAGCAGATCAACGCGGTTGTAATCAATGTGACTGATATGAACCTGTTCACTCCGATGCTCCTTTGCGACTCAGTTACTCAATGATCCGCTGCCGAGTGGCATGTTCACAATTGCGCAATGAAGAATGACATAGCTGTATGAGTCAATCGTCTCGCCCGGGCGGGGTGTGAAGGTTTTTGTATAGCTCCTTCTGCCGGTGACATTGTCAAAATGCCTGGCACCAGCAGGAGCAGGACCGCTACGCCAGTTAATCGACGCGGAAGTGTAAAGAAATAAATGAGCGGCAATCCCGCCTCCAGTGTTCATGCCCGTTATGGTCAGTTTGAGATCCCCGCCAGCTACTTCTTCGAAGGTCACGGTTCCGGCGGTGCGCGGATAACTGGGAGTGCCCGAGATTGTAGCCGTTCGTGTCTTTAATTGCGGTGGCGGTGCTGTCACCATCAGCATCGCTGTTCCGGACTTGCCGTCCACTGATGCCGTGATCGTAGTGGAACCGGCACTAACCCCGGTTGCAGTCGTAGCCGTAGCGGACGAAGGACTAACCGTGGCAACGGAGGTTGTATTGCTGGTCCAGGCAAAGGACTTGCCCGGGATCACGGTGTTGTCCGATTCATATGCTGTCGCCGTGAACCGTTGAGTCTCGCCTTCTTCGATCGACGCAGTTGATGGTGACACGGATACGCGATCCACAACCGGTGGCGGTTCGGCAACCGTGACGGTCACCGGTTCGGACGCTGTTTCTTCTATCATGGCTGTTATATTTGCCATGCCTGCTCCGACCGCGGTAACCAGCCCGGTCGAATCAACGGTCGCCACCTCGTTGTCGTCGCTCGACCACACAAGGGTCACACCATCGATCATGGTCCCGTCTGAAGTTCGGGCGACGGCCGTAAGCTGATGCGTATCACCGATCTCGAGCATTACCGGCATAGCGTCCACGATCTCGACGCTCGCTACCACCGGCTCGGGCGGCGGCGGTTCGGTCACCGTAAGCGTCGCCATACCGGATATGCTGTCCGCGGTGGCCGTGATCATAACCTCACCCGCGCCGACACCGGTCGCCAGACCGTCCGCGTCGACTGTCGCAACCATCTCGTCCGAACTCGACCACGTAAACTCCGCGGCAGGTATTTCCATGCCATCCGAACTCGAAGCCATCGCCGCGAACTGTTGCGTCGCGCCCGCCTCGATCGTCGCTTCATCCGGACTCACTGTCACGCTCGCTACCACCGGCTCATCAGTCGGGGGTACGCCCACAGTCAGCATCGCCATGCCGGAAACGCTGTCCGCGGTGGCCGTGATCATCGCTTCGCCCGCGCCGACACCGGTCGCCAGACCGTCCGAATCGATCGTCGCGACCATTTCATCCGAACTCGACCACATGAACTCCACGTCCGGTATCTCCATCCCGTCCGACGTAAACGCCTGCGCAGCGAACTGCTGGGTCTGACCCTCCTCGATCATTGCTTCCGATGGATTCACCGCGACGATTGCGACTACCGGCTCGGGCGGCGGAGGTTCGGCCACGTTGATCGTTACCGGCGAACTCGTAACACCATCCGCCGTTGCGCGGACCATGGCCGAACCGGCGCCGACCGCCGTGGCCACACCGGCGGGAGTAATGGTCACAACACTGGTGTCGCTGCTCGCCCATGAGATACCGACATCACTGCGGACCGCGCCTCCCGCGGTCCGGGCCGTTGCCATGAAGGTGACCGTTTCCCCGACCATCAACTCCTGGGTCGAAGATGGAGAGACCGTGACACGGGCCACGGCTGCCACGGTGACCGTAAGCGTCACTGCCGCGCTCGAAACGCCGTTACCGGTCGCCCGGATGGTGGCCGTTCCGGCGGCCACGGCAGTGGCGACCCCGTTGTTGTTGATGGTAGCCACGGCGGTATTGCTGCTTGACCAGGCAAAATCGACCCCGCTGATCACGGTGCCGTCGGAAGCCTTGGCGGTCGCGACAAATCGCTGGGTCCTGCCCACCTCCAGCGTCGCCATGGCCGGGCTGACCTCGACAACGGAGACCGTCGGCGCGGGCGGCGGAGGAGGCGGCGGGGTCGGCGGAGATGGTGTGGTTGGTGTGGGCTGAGTCGGTGAATCGCCGCCGCCGCAACCCACGACGGCCCAGAGACCGCCTGCAATGACCAGCATGGCAAAACGAGTCGTTATCATTCTGATCGACATACATCCTCCCGCCGTATCGTAAACTCCCGCCGAGTTGTGAGGCTTCACGGCTTACGCGTAGCCCTGTTTCCAGCTCCTCGTAGCCCTATTTCCCGTTTCCGTTCCCGCGTCCGTCCCCGTTCCAGCGGCCGCGGCCGTTCCGTTTCCTGCCGTTCATCTCCACCGGCTTCCATCCGCTTTCACCGCTGTGCGCGGGCGCGCCGGCCAGCCGGACCCGTTTCGCACCGGTCGATTCCCGCAGCGTCTTGAGCAGCTCGTCCGTGGGCCTGACCTGGAGGTGATTCCCCGCCCTGACGCCGATCTCGCCGTGATCGGCCGTCGACACTTCGAGCACCACGTCGCATTTGCCCGGATGGGTCTCCAGCACGCCCTTGAGCGACGCGAGGTTTTCATCCCCGACCTGTTCGTACTCCATGGATAGCACGACGGACCGCGCCAGCCGGTCCCGTGCATCCGTCAACGCGATGATCTCGGAGGCGATAACCTTGTTGTCCTCTTCTTTTTTCGAAAGGTGACCGTTCACGAGGATCAGCGCGTCGATCGAAACCAGATCGCGGTACAGGGCGTAGGGTTCCGAAAAGACGAGCACTTCGCCGGATCCGGAAAAGTCTTCAAGCGTGACGAAGGCCATGGTCTTGCCGTTCCGGTCCACGATGGGCTTGATCTCGGTCACGATACCGCCGACCACGACGCCGTCCGACCGGCCGTTGGCGAGTTCGAGGCGGCGCATCTCCGCCGTCGTGAACGCCCGGATGTCTTCCTCGTATTCCTTTAAAGGGTGCCCCGTCACGTAAAATCCGAGCAGTTCTTTCTCGAGTCCCAGTTCCTGGCTGGCCGCCCACCGGGGGACCATCGGCAGCACGGGCTTGTGCACTTCCAACCCGGCGCCGCCTCCCATGTCGTCGAGGTCGAAAAGGGAGGTCTGTCCCTTCTCCCGGTCTTGCTGGCGGGTCTGCGCCCCTTCTATGACCGAATCGAGCACTTCCATGAGCTGCGCACGGTGCCCCTCGAGGCTGTCGCAGGCGCCGGCCTGGATCAGAGACTCGAGCACCCGCTTGTTGACCAGCCGCAGGTCGATGTGCTCGCAGAGCCCGAATACATCCTCGAAGGTTCCATGTTCCTTCCGCGCCTCGACGATGGATTCCACCGCGGCCTGCCCCACGTTCTTGATGGCGCATAGCCCGAACCGGATCGAGCGGCCTTCCACGACGAAGGTCTTGTCGCTTCTGTTGACGTCGGGCGGCAACACCTCGATGCCCATCTTCCGGCATTCGTTGATTAGTACGACGATTTCCTCGGTATTGGACATGGTGTTCGACAACAGCGCAGCCATGAAGGGCACCGGGTAGTGCACCTTCAGATAGGCCTCCTGGAACGCGAGTACGGCATAGCCCGCCGAATGGCTCTTGTTGAACGCGTAGCCGCCGAAGTACTCGATCAGGCCGAAGACCTCTTCCGCGATGCTTTTCTCGATGCCGTTCTCCACGGCGCCGTCGACAAAGTTCCGCCGTTCTTCGGCCATGACTTCAGGCTGCTTCTTGGCCATGGCCTTCCGGAGGAAATCGGCGCGGCCCAGGGTGTAACCCGCCATGTCGCGGGCGATCTGCATCGCCTGTTCCTGGTAGACGATGAGGCCGTACGTCTCCTTCAGGGCCGTTTCCATCACGGCGTGGTGATAGGTGACCTCCTTGCGCCCGTGCTTGCGGTCGATGTAGTCGTCCACGACCCCGCCGTTCAGGGGGCCGGGCCGGCAAAGCGCGTTCATGGCGATCAGGTCGTCGACGCCGTCCGGCCGGAGCCGCCGCAGGAATTCGTGGAGCCAGCCGCTGTGGAACTGGAAGATCCCCGTGGTCTCGCCCCGGCGGAACAGGTCGAGGGTCTTCGGGTCGTCCAGGGGAATGTCGTCCAGCTCGATCTCGTCGCCCGTCGTGTCCTTGATGATCGCGAGGGCGTCCTGGATGACGGACAGGTTCTGCAGGCCCAGGAAGTCCATCTTGGGCAGGCCGATGTCCTCCATGAGCTCGCCTGGATACTGGGTGACGATCGTATCCTTGTTGCTCGGCTTGTACAGCGGCACGTAGTCGGTCAGTTCGCCCGGCGTGATCACCACGCCCGCCGCGTGGACGGACGCGTGGCGGGCCAGGCCTTCCAGGGTCCTGGCGTACTGGATCAGCTGGCCTTCCGTGCCGCCGCCGTCGGCCATCTGCTTCAACTCCGGGACCTGATCGATGGCCCGGTCGAGGGTGATCTTCAGTTCGCCGGGCACCAGCTTGGCCACGCGGTCCACGTCGCCGTAAGACATGCCAAGGACGCGGCCCACGTCGCGGATCGCCGCCTTGGCCCCCATGGTGCCGAAGGTGATGATCTGGGCCACGCTGTTCTTGCCGTATTTCTCCACCACGTAGTTGATGACCTTGTCGCGTTCGCGGTCCGCGAGGTCGATGTCGATGTCGGGCATGCTGACGCGCTCGGGATTCAGAAAGCGTTCGAAAAGCAGCCCGTACTCGATGGGGTCGATGTTCGTAATGCCCAGCACGTACGCCACCATGCATCCCAGGCCGGATCCCCGCGTCATGAGCGGGATGCCCTGCTCCGCGGCGAACCGGGCGATATCCTCGACGATGAGGAAGTAGCTCGGATAGCCCATCTGGCTGATGACGCCCAGTTCGTATTCGAGGCGCGCCTTCAACTCTGGGGTGACGGTGTCGTACCGCTTTTCCATCCCGTCGAAAGACAGCTTGTGCAGGTAGGCGTCCGCGCTGTCATAACCTTCCGGCAGCGGGAAGTGGGGAAACTTGAACTGGCCCATTTCCATCTCGAATTCGATGGACTCGGCGATGGAGACCGTGTTTGCCAGGGCGCCGGAGACATGGCCGAACAACTGGCTCATCTCATCGGCGTTCTTGAAGTAGAGCGAATCCGTGGCGAACCTGAGCCGCTTGGGGTCGTTCAGTTCCTTCCCGGTCTGAATGCAGACCAGCACGTCCTGGGCGGGGGCGTCGCCCCGCTTCAGATAGTGGGCGTCGTTGGTCGCGACGATGGGGAGATCGAACTCCCTGGAAAAATCGATCATCGCGTTGTTGATGGGCTTGTCGAACTCCAGTCCGTGGTCCTGGATCTCCAGGTAGAAGTTTGGTCCGAAAATTTCCTTTAGCTCGGCGCACTTCGTCCGCGCCCGGTCGATCTGGCCGTCCACCACCAGGTTGGCCAGCGGCCCCTTGGCGCAGGCGGACGTGGCGATCAGCCCTTCGCTGTGCTTCTCCAGAAGCTCCATGTCCACCCGGGGCTTGTAGTAGAACCCCTCGAGGTACCCGGCGGAGGTGAGCTTCATCAGGTTCCGGTAGCCGGTCGCGTTCTTGGCGAGCACGACGAAGTGCGTCGTCTGTGCGGACCGGTCGAGCCGGTCGCCGCTCCGGACCGGGCGCCTTTCCTTCCGGCTGCCCGGGGCCAGGTACAGTTCGCAACCGATGATCGGCCTCAGGCCCGCGGCCGTGACCGTCTTGTAGAACTCCACGGCGCCGAACATGTTGCCATGGTCGGTCATGGCGATGGCGGGCATGTCGAAGGCTTTGGCGGTCTCGGCGAGATCCTCGATGCGGCTGGCGCCGTCGAGGAGGCTGTAGTGGGTATGGTTGTGCAGGTGTACGAACGAGGACACGGGGTTCGTCCTTAAGGCAGGTACCGCAGTTCACCTGTTGCGGACGGGCGGGGTCCTGCCTGATGAGTGTCTGACGGGCTTCAAAGTGGGAATGAAGATACGAGACTACCCTGCAAAAATAGGTTGATAAGAACCATCGGCGCAAGGTATTTTACGTTTTTTTCCGGCGGGTCTGAGCACGATCCGGGGGATGGGCAGGAAGGCTTCGATCAGACCGACGATTCGGCCGTTTCTTCGGCCGTTTCTTTGGCAGGATTTCAGTCTGTGCTCAGCCTGGTTTCAGCCCGGTTTCAGCCCGGATTTCAGCCCGGATTTGCAGATCACGTAAAAGGAGTGACCGGCGCGTCATGCATCACGTTATCGTCCTCGACAAACTGGCCCGGGAAGGGCTCGAACGGCTCACCGGGGCAAGTGAAGTATTCCACGACGTGCGTACCGGCCTCGAGGGCGAGGCGCTGCGCGGCGCGCTCATGGAATTCGACGGTGCCATCTGCCGGAGCGACACAAAGATCACGGCGGACGTGCTGAAAGGCAACGCGCGCCTGCGCGGCATCGTGCGGGCGGGCGTGGGCACAGACAACATAGACCGGAACGCCGCGACCCGGCAGGGTATCGTGGTCATGAACACGCCGACCGGCAACACCCTGAGCACGGCGGAGCACACCTTCACCCTCATCGCGGCCCTTTCGCGCAACATCGCGCCGGCGAACCGGAGTCTCATGGAAGGGCGGTGGGACCGCGGCGCGTTCACGGGAGTCCAGCTGGCCGGCAAGACCCTGGGCATCATCGGCATGGGTCGCATCGGCCGGGAGGTCGCCGCGCGGGCGAAGGCCTTCGCCATGCGCGTCATCGGATTCGACCCTTTCCTCTCGCCCGAACAGGCCGCCAAGCTGGGTGTGGAGTACGTCGACGAAGTACGCAACCTGCTGCCCGAGGTGGATTACCTGACTGTGCATACGCCGCTGACTCCAGAGACCCGCCACCTGGTGAGCCACGATGAGATCGAACTGCTCAAACCTGGCGCGCGGCTGGTCAACTGCGCCCGCGGTGGCATCTACGACGAAGAAGCGCTGGTCCGGGGCCTCGAATCCGGGAAGCTGGCCGGCGTGGCGCTGGACGTCTACGAAGAGGAGCCCTGTGTCGACAGCCCGCTGTTTCACATGCCCGGCGTGCTGTGCACCCCCCATCTCGGGGCGAGCACGGAGGAGGCGCAGGCCGACGTCGCGGTGGAAGCCGTGGACCTCCTGGTCAACTTCCTGGTCACCGGAGAAGTCCGCCATGCCGTGAACGCTGTAACCATCGATTCGAATACGTACCAGACGCTGGGCGGTTATCTCGACGTGGCCTACCGGCTGGGCATCCTGCTGTCCCAGTGGCACAGCGGGGGGCCGCGCGCATGCCGGCTGACCTACCGCGGCAAGGTGGTCGACGAGAACACGCGCCTGCTCACCTCCGCCTTCTGCGCGGGCCTGCTCGAGGACGCCCTCGACGAGGAAGTCAATATCGTCAACGGCGAGATGCTGCTCCGGGAACGGGGCATCCACCTGACGGAACAGACCCGCAGCGCGGCCGGGTTCTTCTCCTCGGCCATCAGCGTCGAGATCGACTGCGCCGATCAGACATACCGGGCCGACGGAACGGTTTTTGGAAACAACATGCCGAGGCTGATCCGCCTGGGTGAACACCGCATGGAGGCCTACCTGGACGGCAACCTCCTGGTCTTCCACCACAGCGACGTGCCCGGCATCGTCGGCGCCATCGGCGACACCTTCGGAAGGTACAAGGTGAACATCGCCCAGATGGCTGTGGGCAGGCTGGGGAACGAGCCCGGCGGCAAGGCCGTGGGCGTGCTGAACCTGGACGACGTCCCGCCCCAGGAGTCCATCGACGAGATCATGGGTCACCCGGCCATCAACAGCGCGCGGTTCATCCGGCTGCCCGCCCACGGAGCCCTGCCGCCCTGGATGCCCGGGTGATGCCGACCAGCCGAAGGGACCGGACGCGGTCTGGCCGAACGACGGCGCGGCAAGACTGAACACTTGGCCTGCCCGACCGCGCGTCACGTGGAACGATTGAAGAAAAACAGCCGTTTAAGGGAATACAGAGTCTATGGCTAAACTTAGTGTCAACGTAAACAAGGTGGCCCTGCTGCGGAATACGCGCCTGCACGGCATACCCAGCGTGACGGGCGCGTCCCGGACCGCGATCGAGGCCGGCGCCTACGGCATCACGGTGCACCCGCGGCCCGACCAGCGCCATATCACGCCCGGCGACGTGGACGACCTGGCCGAAATGCTGAAGGACTACCCCGATATCGAATACAACATCGAGGGCAATCCCTTCCACCAGGTCATGGACATCGTCCGGAAGACCCGGCCCACGCAGGCCACGCTGGTTCCCGACGATCCGGACGCCTTCACCTCGGACCACGGATGGGACGTGAAGGTCAATGCCGAGAAACTCAAACCGGTCATCGCGGAACTGAAGGACCTGGGCTGCCGGGTCAGCCTGTTCATGGACGCGGACCTCGACCAGATCGACCGGGTGCCCGATATCGGGGCCGACCGGATCGAGCTGTACACCGAACCCTATGCGGTGGCCTTCGCAGCAGGTCCCGAAGAGATGCAACCCGCACTTTCGGCCTTCGCCAGTGCGGCGGAACGCGCCCAAGAGCTCGGCCTGGGCGTCAATGCCGGTCACGATCTCAACCTGGACAACCTGGCGGTGTTCTGCGGCACCGTACCGAACGTGCTCGAGGTCTCGATCGGCCACGCGCTGGTCGCCGATGCGCTGGAAATGGGGCTGAAGCTCGCCGTGGGCGCATACCTGGGCGAACTCGAAAAGGCGGAAGTGATTTCAACCAGTGCTTGATCAAATGGGATCTATCCTGAACGTATCAGTATTGCGCGATCAAACAAATTCCCCCTGGAGGTTGATTACATGAAGACCCGATTAACACGCTTTATCCCATTGGCCTGCATGGTCCTTGCCTTGTCCGGTCCGTCCAGCCCGGCGATGTCCCAGGACCTGGCCGCCTTCGAGCAGAACGTCACGGAATTTACGCTCGACAACGGACTCACCTTCATCGTGGTGGAGAACCATGACGCCCCGGTCCTAAGCGTCCTTACCTACGCGGACGTCGGCTCCTCGGACGAGGTCAAGGGCATCACCGGCATAGCCCACCTCTTCGAGCACATGGCATTCAAGGGTACCACGACCATCGGCGCCATGGACCTGGAAGCCGAGTATGCGGCCATGGAGAAGGTGGACGAGATTTTCGACGATCTCCGGAACGAACGGCACAAGGGCCACCTGGCCGACCCCGAGCGCCTGGCCAGCCTGGAGCAGGCCTTCGAAAACGCCAAGACGGCGGCCCGGGAACTCGGCCGGTCCAATGCCATGGACGAGGCCATCGATCGCGCCGGCGGAACGGGGTTGAATGCCTCGACCAGCCGGGACGCCACGCGGTACTACTACAGTCTTCCCTCGAACAAGCTTGAGCTATTCTTCGCGCTGGAGTCCAACCGCTTCCTCGAACCGGTGCTCCGGGAGTTCTTCATAGAACGGGACGTGGTCAAGGAAGAACGCCGGATGAGCGAAAGCAGTCCGGTCGGACGCCTGGTGGAGGAGATGCTGAGCGCTGCGTACAAGGCCCATCCCTACGGTGAGCCGATCGTGGGCCACATGTCGGACATTGATTCCATGACCCGCGCGGAGGCGATGGATTTCTTCAGGCGATACTATGGCGCCGGCAACCTGACGATCATCATCTCGGGCGACGCGGACCCCGCGCACGTCAAGGAACTGGCCCACGAGTATTTCGACCGCCTTCCGGCCGGACCTCCGGTCGAACCGGTTGAGACGACCGAACCCCCGCAAATAGCGGAGCGTCGCGTAACCATGGAAGACCGGTCCCAGCCGGTGATCCTGATGGGTTACCATAAGGTCGACATCAACCACGAAGACGACGTGGTGTTCAACGTACTGTCCGATATCCTGGGAAGCGGCCGCACCAGCCGATTGTATACAAAACTCGTCAAGGATCAGAAAATCGCGGTGAACGCCTCCTCCTTCACGGACTTCCCTGGCAGCAAGTACCCCAACATGATCGTGTTCTTCGCCTTTCCGAGTAAGGACTACACCGCGGCGGACACGGAGCAAGCCATCGAGGAGGAAATCGAACGGATCCGTAACGAGGAAGTCACCGAAGAGGAACTGTCCAGGGCGAAAGTGCGGGCCCGGGTCAACCTGATCCGGGGACTCGAGTCCAACATGGGACTTGCGACTCAACTGGCTTATTTTCATGTACTTACCGGAGACTGGCGGAACCTCTTCCACAGTATTGACGCGATCAATGAGGTGACCGCCGAAGATATCAAGCGCGTAGCCAACCAGTACCTGGTTTCCAAGAACCGGACGGTGGCTTTGATCGTTACCATGGATGATAGCGGAACCGAGTGATCACGGACCTAATGATCACGGATCGACGCGAACATCCGCTGCCCTGAACACAGGAGTCGAACACAGGAGTCGAACCCATGCGCAGTACCCGTCTGAAAGTCATTACACTTGGCTTGATGCTGGCAGGGCTGGTCTTTTCGGCCATGCCGGTCGCGGCACAGAAGGACTACAGAGCGCTGCAATTCCCGCCGCTCAACGATATCGCCACCCCGACGCCCACCAGGGTGGTCCTGGATAACGGGATTATCCTGTACCTGGTGGAAGACCGCCGGCTGCCGATGATCAACCTGAGCGCCCGCTTCGGCGTGGGCTCCGTCAACGAACCGGCGGACAGGATCGGCCTGGCCGGGATCACCGGCGCGGTCATGCGCACGGGTGGGTCCACGAGCATGTCGGGCGACGAGATCGACGAGACCCTGGAGGGACTGGGTGCGACCGTAGAGACACAGATCGGCCTGGTTTCCGGGTCCGCTTTCATGTCCGCTCTCAAGGACAACGTGGATACCGTGCTGCCCATTCTAGCGGACATTCTCATGCATCCCGCCTTCCCCGAAGACAAGATCGAACTGGAAAAAGTCACCGCGCGATCCACGATCTCCCGTCGGAACGACGACCCGACCGACATGGCCTTCCGGGAATACCGCAAGCTGATCTACGGCGCGGAGAGTGTGTACGCGCGCCACGCCGAATACGCCACGATCGACGCCATTACCCGGGACGACCTCGTGGCCTTTCACCGGGACTGGATGCATCCGGACAACACCATGTTCGGCGTGTGGGGGGATTTCGACACGGACGAGATGGTAAAGAAGATCTCCGATGTATTCGGGGGATGGGAGAAGGCCGGGTTCGTGCGGCCCGATCTGCCCGATGTCGACTATACCTACGACAGTTCGGTGAACCTGGTCCGGAAGGACGATATCAACCAGAGCACGGTCGTCCTCGGCCACATCGGCGGCGTCAGGGACAATCCCGACTACTTCGCCCTGCGGGTCATGAACGATATCCTCAGCGGCGGGTTTTCCGGCCGGCTCTTTCGCATTGTCCGGTCGGAGCAGGGCCTGGCCTACGCCGTCTTCGGCATCTACAGCGCCAACTACAATTTCCCCGGGATTTTCTACGTGGCCTGCATGACCAGTTCGGAAACCACGGCGCAGGCGATCCGGTCTCTCCGGCACGAAGTGGGACGGATGACGACCGATGAAATCACGGAAGAGGAACTGAACCTGGCCAAGGAAAGTTTCCTGAATTCCTTCGTCTTCAATTTCGACAGTCGCCGTGAGATCATCGACCGGCAGATGACCTACGAGTACTACGGTTATCCCCAGGATTTCCTCGAGAAGACCAAGACCGGGATCGAAAAGGTGACCGTGGAAGACGTCAAGCGCGTGGCTCGCGAATACCTGCAGCCGGACAAGATGCGCCTCATCGTGGTCGGGAACGACCAGGATTTCGACGAGGCGATGTCGGCGTTCGGCGAGGTCAACGAGATCGACGTGACCATCGCGCTTCCCGCCGTGGAAGCCCCGGTAGCCACCGAGGACGACGTGGCCATGGGCAGGGAACTGCTGGTACGCTCGGCTGAAGCTATGGGCGGCCTAGATGCCCTGGCAGCGGTTCAGGCGGTCAGGGTAACCGCGGAAGTCACAGTGATCCAGCCCATGGGTGAGATGGCCATCGGCGTGGAAAGCCTGGTCGCGTTTCCGGACAGAATGAAGACGACTATGCAGACGCCGATGGGAAACATCGATATGATATTGACCGGCGACCAGGCCCTGGTAGTTGATCCCATGGGCAATACGCAGCCCCTTCCGGACCAGCAGCGGGATTCGATGCGAGAGGAACTCTGGCGGAACCTGGTCTTTTTGTACAGCCGGATGGACGCGGAGGGGTTGACGGTGCAACATATCGGGCAGGAAGAGATCGAAGGAAGGACGGCGGAGGCGCTTCTGATCACGCCTCCGGATCTGAACCCCTTCAGGCTGTACCTGGACGCGGAGACCATGTTGCCGGTCAGGAAGGCCGGCCAGTCCATGTCCCAACAGGGCCCCGTGGAAGCCGAATCGACCATGAGCGATTACCGCGAAGTCGAAGGAATCAAACTGCCCTTCAAGGAGTCGATGAAACAAAACGGGAATCCCAGCGGCGAGTCCGTGACCCAGACTATCGAGATCAACCCGGAGTTACCGGCCGACGCGTTTTCGGCGCCTGAATAAAAGGAAGCGAGCATGTCCGCAGCTATCAAGCACCTGATCGACTGGAAGTACTGGGACGACGGCGAGATCGTGGAGATCCTGGACCTGGCCCGGCGTGTCAAGCACTACCGCTGGGAGTACCAGGGCAGGATGCAGGGCAACACGCTGGTCATGATCTTCCAGAAGACTTCCACGCGCACCCGGGTGTCCTTCGAGGCGGGCATGACCGAAATGGGCGGTCACGCCATCAACCTGGACTGGATGACGACGAACTTCACCCTGAGCAAGGTCCGCTTCGAGACGCGGTACCTGGGACGCAACGCGGCGATCATCATGGCGCGGCTGAAGGACAACCGGGACCTGCTGGAGATGGAGAAGGCCTCCACGGTGCCGGTCATCAACGGGTGCTGCAACCTCTACCACCCCTGCCAGGCCCTGGCGGACGTGCTGACCATCGCGGAAGACCGTCCGGAGGGCGTGGAAGGCGCGCGGCTGACCTATATCGGCGTGTACAACAACGTGGTCAATTCGCTGGTTTCCATCGCCGCGCCGCTGGGCGTGCACCTAACGCTGGTCTGTCCGATCAGGGAGCCGGCAAGTGTCGACGAGGAAAGCCGGAAGAAGTTGCTGGACAGGGGGCTGCTCACGGAGACGCTGGATGCTGGGGAGGCGGTCGCGGAGGCCGACTACGTCTACACGGATACCTGGCTCGACATGGAACTCTTCAACGATCCCGACTACGCGGCCGAGAAGGAAAAGCGTAGCGGGATCATGATGCCCTACCAGATCACCGCGTCCCTGCTCGCCGGCAGCCGTGCGAAGATCATGCACGACATGCCCATCCATCCCGGCTACGAGATCGCCGAGGACATGATCGAGCACGAGCAGTCGATTATCTACGACCAGGCCGAGAACCGCCTGGACGCCCAGAAGGCCATCATGCTGCGGCTGCTGAACCGGTTGTAGCCCTTACGGCAGGCCCAGCACCACCAGTTCCGCCCTTTCCGACGCCCCGCCTATCGGTACGGCGACGTACTGCTTGCCACCCTCCATATAGGTCATGGGATTGCCCGTCGCATTGCCGGGAAGGGGGATTTCCGCGATCAGATCGCCGTTATCCGGATCGAAGGCTCGCAGGAACGCCTCGTTGCTCTCGGAATCGTAGGTCATGGCGTTGCCGCGGTCCGACACCTGCCGGTCCAGCACGATCCCCATCTGGGCGGCGAAAAGCAAAGACGGGGTCAGCAGCGGGAAGGTGCGGCGGTCCCACCCCAGGGGCGCCAGGTCCAGGCCTTCCAGGGCCGGGTGGTTACGAGGTCCGCTGCCCACTGGACTCATCCACACGTGCTCGCCCGTGTTCAGATCGATGGCGGTGATGCGGCCATAGGGCGGTTTGATCACCGGCAGGCCGTCCATGACGGTGGGTCCGTAAGCGAACCGGCCGGTGTACGAATAGGGCGCGTCCTCCTCCTCCGACGCGTTTACGGTCATGATGGCCGGCAGGCTGTAGGACGGCACGTACAGCATGCCCGTCTCCGGGTTCACGGCCGCCCCCGACCAACTCGCGCCGCCCACCAGTCCGGGCACCGCGATCACGCCTCTTGTGGTCGGCGGCGTGAAAAGCGGACCATGGTCGTATTCCGCGATCGCGTCCAGGGCCGCCTGGCGCAGTTCAGGCGTGAAATCGATGAGGTCGTCTTCCGTCAGCCCCTGGCGCTCGAAGGCCGCCGGTCTCGTCGGGAAGGGCTGCGTAGGCGAGGCGGTTTCTCCGGGTACCGTGGACGGCGGCGTCTCCCGTTCCTCGATCGGCCAGACCGGCTCTCCGGTTACCCGGTCGAAGACGAAGGTGAACCCCTGCTTGGTGACCTGGACCGCCGCCTTGATCTCACGGCCGTCCACCGTGATGTCCACCAGGATCGGCGCGGCGGGCAGATCGTAGTCCCATATGCCGTGATGCACGGTCTGGAAGTGCCAGACCCGTTCGCCGGTTTCTGCATTGACGCAGACCAGACTCTCGGCGAAGAGATTGTCGCCCAGCCGGTGGCCGCCGTAGAAGTCGTTGGTAGGCGTGCTGACCGGTAGATAGACGTAGCCGAGTTCCTCGTCCGCGCTCATCCACGTCCACACGTTCGTGCTGCCCGCGGTCTTCCAGGACTCGTCCAGCCAGGTATCGTTGCCGTACTCACCCTCCTGCGGAATGGTCTGGAACACCCATTTCTGTTCACCTGTCCGCACGTCGAACCCGCGCACGTCACCCGGCGGCATGGCTGCGTCGGGCATCCGGTCGACGGCGAAGGAATCCAGCACCGTCGCCCCCACCACGACTGTCCCGCGGACGATCGCAGGCGGACTCGAAACGGCGTAGAGGCTCCGGTCGACGGGACGGCGCAGGCCCTTCGTCAGGTCCACGCGGCCGTTGTCGCCGAAGCCCGGGACCGGTTCGCCCGTTCCCGCGTCCAGCGCAATGAGCCAGGCGTCACCCGTGGCATAGAGGATACGCTTGTCTTCGCCCTCCTCCCAGTAGGACACGCCACGATGGACGAAACCCACGTTCGCGGGCGTACCCTCCTTCCACGTCCCGGGGTCGAACGACCATATCGTTTCCCCCGTGGCCGCGTCGATGGCCGCCACCTGGCTCAGGGCCGTACTCGTGTACAGCACGCCGCCGACCTTGAGCGGCGTCGCCTCGTTCACGAATACACGCAGGGTCGAATCCGCCTCCAGGATGGCGTTGTCGATGGAATCCCAGCGCCACGCGACCTCGAGGTCCGTCACGTTATGCCGGTCGATCACGGCCAGGGGCGCGTACTTGGTGCTCGCGTGGTCTCCGGCGTACGCGCGCCATTCCTTCTGGGAGGCGTCGCCCGTCTGACCGGCGTCGCCGGTACAGGACGACATCACGGCGAGGCACAGGACCGAGAGCGTCAACGTGGTCAATGAACGCAAGCTTTGCATGTTGAAATCTCCTGGAAAACAGGATTAAGTCGAATACCTGCGATGTCTGTTATGTTTCAAGTGTTTCATCACCGTCACGTATACCTTGCGTGGTTAAGTATTGTACAATTGTACAACTCATATGACCTCTATGTGTAACATCGCACCCACGTTCCATCAGATGTAGGACGTCGACCCGTCAGGACGAATGGTACATGTCCGCTGCCAGTGCACGATCTTATTGTCTTTCAGCGCCTCCTCGTCGATTTCGATACCCAGCCCGGGACGATCGCGCAACAACAGGTAGCCATCCTCGGGAAGATATGGATCGGCGATACACTGTTCCCATTCCGTACCCACGGGAAGGCCGTATTCGAGTATCTTGAAATTGGGTGTGGCCGCCGCGAAGTGCACGTTGACGGCCGTGGCCAGCGGACCCATGGGATTGTGTGGGGCGATGGATACGTAGTGCGCTTCGGCGATAGCAGCGATCTTGCGCATCTCCAGCAATCCTCCGCAGACGCAGATGTCCGGCTGTATGATATCGGCGCCGTGGGCTGCCATGAGGTCCAGGAACTCGAACCGTGTGTAGAGCGATTCACCGGTAGCAAGCGGTACCTGCATCTGCGACCGCAACCGTGCCCACGCGGGAATGTGTTCGGGACGCAGGGGCTCTTCGTAGAAATACGGATCGCAGGGCGCCAGGGCGTTGGCGAGTTGCAGCGCCCTGACCGGCTCGAAAATCCGGGCGTGGGGATCGAAGGCGAATTCCCATTCGTCGGGCGTGCGGTCCCTTACATCCTCAAAAAACCGCGCGGCGGCGCTGCAGACCCGGCCCCACCGTACGGCCTCGATATCTACCTGGTAGGGACTCGTCTTAAAGGCCGTAAATCCCCATCGGTCATGCAGTTCGTGCGCCTGGTCAGATGCTTCGCCTGCGTTTCCGCCGACGCTGTGATACACCCGAACGCGGTCCCTGACGGTGCCGCCAAGAAGCATGTAGACCGGAAGCCCGGCGGCTTTTCCACTGATATCCCAAAGAGCGTGATCGACGGCGGACATGACCGCCAGACCCGTACCGCCCGGTGGAAAGCGAAACTGCTGGAACAGCTTCAGCATGATGTATTCGACGCGCCTGGGATCTTCCCCCTTGATCATTTCGAAGATATAGTCGGCAATGGGTTCCACGGACTTGTCGGGACCGATCGAGTAGGCTTCCCCCCAGCCGTACAGCCCCTCGTCCGTCTCCACCTTGACCAGTCCGCGCGAACGGTTTTTGAAGTATCCGGCAAATGTTTTGATGGCGGTGATTTTCATGAACGAGACTCCGGACGAACGGGGTGCTGAACTCCGCAACCGTGGCAGCATCCAGAAAGATTCAAGTGACGAACAGGGGGCGGGTGAGTCTTGAGCAAGATAGACGGGTGGATTCGGGCTGTCAAGGAAGGGCAGGTGCGCCGGAAGCGAGCGGTAGAAGGTGAGTCAGGGCACCAGCAGACGCTGTTTATCGGTGTGGTTGACTTGCCCTGCCCAATGCATATCTTGATTTGATGGGTTACGCGATTGAACTGTTTTATGACGATGCGAGCGAACGGGCCGTTCGCGATATCTGGGACGGTCTGGGCACGGCCCTGGGACAACCCTCGCTGTCGGAACTCGGTGCCCGGCCTCACGTTTCCCTCGCGGTCTACGGCGACGACCTCGACACGAATGATTTCCCGGAGCGGCTGCTCGAATTCGCGCGATCCATCGATCCATTCGACTTCACATTGAGCAGCCTGGGGACTTTCGCCGGCCAGGAGGGGGTGGTGTTCCTTGCACCCGTAGTAACTCGCCGGTTGCTGGAAGTCCACGCGCAATTTCACGAGGTGTTTTCGAAACATGATAACGCGGGCATGGGCTACTACCTGCCCGGCAACTGGGTGCCGCACTGCACGATCGCCATCGACCTGTCGGCGGACGAAGTGATTGAGGCCGTGGCGTACGGTCGTGAGGTCTTCCAACCGATTTCGGGACAGTTCCGTGAGATCGGACTGGTGGAATTCCGACCCGTGAAGGAACGGTTTACCTGTGCACTCGGTTAGTATTAGTATGGACCGCAAGAATGGTTGTCGAAAACATGGTTGTCGAAAACATGGTTGCCGAAAACCCCGTTAGCACATCGAATCTGTAAGGATCCCCATGGCCAGTCTGATCGTCGAAGGCGGTAAACCCCTCTCCGGCACGGTCGTTCCGTCCGGCAACAAGAACGCCGTGCTGCCCATTCTCTGCGCTACCCTGCTGACCGACGAGACGGTGACGATCCGGAACGTGCCGGACATCACCGACGTGCAGAAAATCGTCACGTTCCTCGAGGCCCTGGGCTCCCGGATCGACTGGGACCGGGACGCCGGTTCGCTTCAGGTCAACAACGCAGGATTCCATGACGACACGGGCGAGGTGGCCCTGCCGGAAGGCATGCGTTCCGCCCTGCTCCTCCTGCCCGGCCTGCTGCACCGCACCCGGTCCATCCGCTTCGCGAACGTCAAGGGATGCGCCCTCGGCGTGCGGGAGATCGACCCGCACGTGGACGTACTGCGCGCGCTGGGAGGCCGCATCGTATCGGAAGATCCCATAGAATTCGAGCTGAACGGCCGGTTCAGGGGCGACCGGATCTGGCAGGATTACGTTTCGGTGACCGGGACCGAGAACTTCATCATGGCCGCGGTCCTGGGCGAGGGCAAATCGACCCTGGTCAACGCGGCGTGCGAGCCCAACGTGCAGGACCTGTGCCATTTCCTCAACACCCTCGGGGCAAGGATCGAGGGCATCGGGGCGAACGTCCTGCACATACAGGGCGTGGACCGTCTCGGCGGCGGCACGGTGGAGATCACGCCCGACCATCACGAGATTACGACGTTCCTGGCCGTGGGCGCCATGACGGGCGGCGAAGTGCGGGTCGAGCAGGCCATACCCCATCATTTCGACCTGATCAACCGCTGCTTCAGGAAACTGGGCGTAACCGTCGAATACGAGGGCGATACCGCGCTGGTGCGGAACGGCCAGCCACACCGGATCGAGAACCCCTTCACGTCCAATATCCTGGCCAAGATCGAGGCCGCGCCCTGGCCCTACCTGCCCGCCGACCTCCTGCCCCTGATGATCCCCCTGGCCATCCGGGCCGAGGGATCGATCATGTTCTGGAACAAGGTGTACGAAGGCGCCTTCTTCTGGATCTCGGAACTGGTCAAGTTCGGTGCCCACGCGGTCATCAACGACCCCCACCGCATCATCGTCTTCGGTAACCGTCCCCTTCAGCCGGCCACCGTGGAGGCGCCCTACATCATCCGGGCGGCCGTGGCCCTGTACATGACCGCCGCGAGTATTCCGGGCACCAGCGTCATCAACGGCGCGGAGTCCATCAACCGGGCCCATCCGAATTTCGTGGAGAACCTGCGCGCCCTGGGTGCGGAAGTGTCGTGGGACGGGTTGGAAGAGGAATTAGGGTAGAGCTGCTGAGAGGCGTGGCGTGAGAGGTGCGGTGTGAGAGGAGAGGAGCCGCACTCCAAATTAGCCGCGTGCCCGTCCAGCCGTCGTACCTTCGACCTGGACGTCGATCCCGGCCTAGCCGATCACCCGTATGGGCAGAAGGGGTTTCGAGGCGTCGACCCCGAAGTCCAGCCTGACTTCCTGGTCCCCCTTGCGAAACGTCATCTTGCCCGTTCCGGCAGGGGCGTCCACCCCGGGTGCCTCGTACAGCGGGTAGGCATCGTAGTCGATGGCCTCGCCGTCTACCCTATGCTGGCCATCGAAGTACATTTCCATCCGGTTTCCGTCCAGCGTCTCGACGGCGACGCGGTCGCTCCCCGGCCATCCGGACAGGTCGGGTGGTAAAGCGGCCCGGCGCGCGCAGAACGCTTCAAACGATTGCTCGTTGTCCGCCTCCCTGGCTTCAAGCACCAGTCCGCCATGCAGGTCCGGGATCCTGAGGAGCCAGCCGTCGATCTGGTCGGGATTCGCCGCCAGGTGGCGCATGGCCCCTTCCTCCCGGATTTCCGACCACCCGTAGGGTCCGATCGGATAGAGAGCGACATAGGCGCCGGCGCCGGTATCTCCCATGATCCAGCCGTCGCGCTCCACCCAGCCGATAGACCGGGGCAGAAACAGGTTGATGAAGGGGGCCTCGTCGTCCGGCGGGATCTTGTAAAGGACGATGACGGTGCCCTCGTGCTGCATCATTCGCTCGTAGGGCGACGCGCCGAAAAGCCGATCGGGCCACTGTAGATAGGGCTTGTCGGATCCGATCTGCCGTCTGATCTGCTGCGGATAGCCCACGAGGAAGGCGCTGAACCGTTCCGGGCTCCGATAGGGGTGATTGCAGCAGATCTTGGCCTGCTGATTCTCTCCTCGCCACGTCAGGTCCCATGAAATCAGGTCGATGGGGCCGGCCCCGGGGCCCGGCAGGCCCAGCTGCGACGATCCGAGGGCGAAGGACGGGCTCATATACGTGTACTTTCGGACCTGCCGCGCCTCGTGCTCCACACGGCGGTAGATCGTCCGGGGCGCCTTGGTCTTCTTGACGACGTGGGCTGTGGACCGGTCCACAGCCATCTCCGCGAAGAGAGCTGGGGGCCGGTAAGCGGCTGTGGCCGGCGGGATGCAGAAGCCATGGACGTGATGCTTCGGTTCGAACGCCTCGTCGCCGAAGTACAGATACTGCAGCGCGGAGATCGCGCCGGATTTCCTCCAGGTGTTCTCCCGGTATCCTTCACGGCTGTGTCCACCCGCCCATGCACCGTAGTAGTACTCCAGCGCCATGTCCGCCACGTACAACGAGAGGACCTGCTCGACCTGGCGGCGCAGGTGGGGGTCGGCCGCGTGATCCGCGAGCGTGATCATCGGGACCATGTGCTCCACATGGTACTGCGGGGAGTCGTATTCGTGGTGGCCGTTGACGGCGGTGCGTTCGATCATCCCCAGGATCCAGCGCATGGCCTCGGCGCGGTTGGCTTCCGCAGACAGGCCGTTCCACATGCATTTCGCGTCCGGCCACCGTTCCGCCGCCAGCAGGTTGCCCACGTAGAACATCAGCCAGTGGTTCTCCGTGTTGCCGCGCTCGAGGACGCCGTCCATCATGAAATCCCGGATGATACCCAGGGCTTCCTCCGGCAGTCGGTCGGGCCACCGGGCGATGAGCGCGCCGCAGGGATACACGTGGAACGGACCGCCGGCGGGACGGCCTCCCCATCCATCCGTCTGGTCCGAGAGCGCGTTCCGCACGATGTCGACGACCTTCGCGTCATCCATGCCCATCGCAAGGTGCGCGTTCAGGTCCCATAGGCCGCCGCCGTCCCGTTTCGACCACTGCCGGACGACCCGGTCGGCCCGCTCGTCGACCTGTTTGTTGTAAGTTGCCTGGTCCATGTTTTTTACTTCGGTTTGACTACGCTTCAGGTGCAATGATCGCGCGAACGTTTACGAAACCCGGAATCTGATGCCACGTGTGGCCGCCATCATCCGTGTACCACAGCCCGCCCGGTGTGGCGCCGGCCAGCCACGTCGACATCGAACCGGGATGGCATCGTACGGCCGCGCACAGGTGGCGAGGTCCCCTTCGAACCCAGTGGCCCGACCCATCGCCGATGGCCACGCCGTGTTCCGTGGCGGCAACGATATCGTCGCCGGCCCGCATCAATTCGAAGACCGCGCCGCCGTCCGCCGTATGGCCCGCCGAATCCCAGCGCTCACCATCCTCGCTGCGCCAGATCCCCCGGTCGTCGGTACCCGCCCAGAACTGCCCATGGATACACGCCAGCGCGCGTACTGCGGTACCCGAGATACTGGTCCGCCGCCACGCCGCTCCCGAGTCGTCCGCGATCAGGACGCCGCCTTCGGTGCCGATCAACCACGTCGTGGGTTCTTCCGGATGCACGAGAATGGCATTGGTGAAACGCTCATTGACGCGAAGTGCGTCCGAGTGATGCGTCCAGCGGACCGCCCCGAGGTCGTCGTAGCGACCCGTGGCGATGCCGTAGGGGGATCCAGCAATCACACCCGGCGATCCTTCAATCGATGCGATGGCCATGATCTCGGTAAGCGTCTCGTCGTGAAGCTGCTTCCAGCGGTCGACCTGATCCGAGTCGTTCGGCCACTCCCAGAGTCCGCTGCCCCAGCTCGCGCCCGCCACCAGGCGGCCCGGTTCCCGGATAAGGCTGGAGATGCCGTACTCCTGGGCACCAATGCGCGTCCAGGATCCACCGATGGTGCCGTGGTATACGCCCTTGGATCCGATGAGCCAGTGATCGCGGGGGATCATATCCAGGGTATGCTCCAAGTGAGATGTCAATTAAACTGCGGACATGGGGAGTTCCGGGCCAGTTACCCTCATATCCAGATATACTTTTAACAGAAACAATCGGACAAAAATAACCCGCGGGTACCTACCCACACAATGAAAAACCAATGCAGTGGAAGGGGGGCCAACTAGAACGGGAGTTTTTGACTTGATTCTCCCGCCCGGCTATACTCTCCTACCATGTACCGGACCCTTTTCTGGTTCCTCCTCCCTCTTGTCATCACCGAACTGATCTACGAACTGGGCATCCAGGTCATCAACGGCGGCATCGCCCGTGTACCCCGGCCCACCGAAACCCTGGCCGCGTACGGTATCGCCTGGGGGCTGACGTCTTTCCTGACCGGCACCGTATCCCAAACCCGGCAGATGTCCATGGTCCTCGTCCGGGACCGGGCGACCTTCCACACCGTGTTTCGATGCGTCGCCGGTTTCGGCGGCGTCCACTTCCTCATCCTTGCATGTCTGGCGTTTACACCGGTGGGACTATGGGTGATCGACGAGCTTCATGCCGTGGACCCGGTCCTGGGCGGCACGGTGCGCAGCGCGCTCGGACTCCTGCTGCCCATACCGCTGATCGTGGGCATCACAAGGTTCCTGTCGGGTCTGCTGTTGCGGGTGAGACGGACCGACATCATCAGTTATGCCATGATGGCGGGCATCAGCATGAGCGTGGTGTCCGTGTTCCTGTTCCTCCCTACGCCGACCGTCCAGGCCGATCCCATCCTGCTGCCGGTGGCCGCGACCTACTTCGGCGTCCTGACGGAACTGTCCGTGATCATCTACGGCTACCGGCGATTCGTCCGGCGGACACTGAAGCGGTCGAGCGGGGAAATCGTAAGCGAGGAAATCGAAGGGGGACGAGCGGCCGGGCAGGATGCGGCCGGCGAACCGGTCACCCGGAGACAGCACCTGCTGACCGCCGCCTACGTATTGCGGTTCTACTGGCCCCTGGCCGTAACGATCGGCATTCAGGCCCTGAGCCGGCCCATCATCAACCTCTTCGTCGCCCGGGGCGCGGACGGCACGGAATCCCTGGCCGTGCTCACCATCGTGTACGCCCTTGCGCATCTGCCCTACGGGTGGCTGAACGAACTCAAGAACCTGCCGCCCGCCTTTCAGCGGCAGGACCCGGAGGGCCGGATCATCCGACGGTTCACGGCCATCTGCGGTCTGATTTCCTTTGGGACGATGGTCCTGATGTTCTGGACCCCGGTGAGGTTTTTCCTGCTGGAGACGCTGATCGGCGTGGATCACGATTTCGCCGTGCGCTGCACCGTGCCGCTGATCATCTTCTCCTTCTTTCCGCTTGCCGTCACGATCCGGTCCTACCTCCACGGGATCGCGCTGCGGGACCACCGGACGGGCGCCATCGCACCCAGCGGCCCCGCCCGGGCCGGCGCGATCGTCATCGTCGTGAACGTACTCGCGCTCTTCGACCTGCACGGGGCGATCCGCGGCGTGGCCGCCCTCTACAGTGGGTTTGTCACGGAAACGATCGTGGTACGGTGGCGCATGGGCAGAATCCGCGGCTAGCTGGCGGTCTCCCTCCAGCCCTTCGTGATGTCCAGAAAGGCGTCGATATCCTGCTCGTTGTTGAACATGGCGGGACCCACGCGGATCTGGGCGTTGTTCTCCCGGAAGGACAACCAGACCCCCGTGTCGTTGAGCTGCTTTTCAATCACCTCCTGGTCGGCGCCGTGGTTGAAGGAAACGATGGCGGACTGGTTGCCGGGCGGAGTAAAGACCTCGAACCCCTGCTCGGTCAATCCGGCGTGCAGGCGGTGCGCCAGGGCGACCGTGTGCTGCTCGATCCGGTCGGTGCCCACGTTCAGCAGGTAATCCAGCGACCCGGAAAGCTGGTAGATCGCGGCGAAGGCCGGGGTGGCGTATCCGAACTTCCTGGCATCGGTGTAAATCGTGTACTGGTAGTCGGGGAGCCTTTCGTCCACCATTCTCCAACCCAGGCGGTCGGGCTTCACCACGTCCATCACCGATTCCCGCACGTAGAACGGCGCCACGCCGAAGCCGCCGAGTAGCCACTTGTACGACCCCGTGGTGAGGAAATCGACCCCGGTCGGTCCGACGTCGAGATCGACCATGCCGACCCCCTGGACGGCATCCGCGTACAGGTAGGCGCCGCTAGCATGGGCCACGTCCGCCAGGGTCTTCAGATCGTGGCGATAGCCGTTCCGGTTGGAGATCCAGGCCACGGAAACCAGCTTCGTGTTCTCGTCCACCATCTCGGCGAAGGAATCGGGCGAAGCCACACCGTCCACGTTCCGGACGATGCGCGTTTCGATGCCCAGGGTCTCGGCCAGCTGGCTGTACATCACAAACGACGTCATGTAGTGAAGATCGTCGATCACCACGTTGTCGCCGGCCTTCAGGTCCAGGGAGTTGACCACGATGTTCTCGCCCTCGCTGGTGGAGGACACCAGCCCGATCTCGCCCAACTGTGCCCGGATAAGGCGCGAGAACTTTTCCCGCACGGCTTCCTCTTCATCGAGCATGGCGCGCAAACTGACGGGATCGCGGGACTTGGCCGCGAGGAACTCGATGGTCTTGTCCACCGCGGGCTGGGGCGACGGACCGATGTAGGGCGTATTCAGGTAAAGGTTATCGCTGGCGACCGGAAAGTCCGCGCGAACGCCCAGGGGATCGTCGCCGGTGGGCGGCGCGGCGCTGACATCCGCCGGGGCCTGGTTCGATTCGTCGCTGCATGCGAGTCCGGCGGCGCCGGCGAGGGCGGCCGTGGACACGACGCCCATGAACTCCCGTCTCGATACGGACATGAGTTGCTCCTCTTTGGATGCTCAGCAAGGCTGGTTCTTCGCTGGGGAAAGTGTGATAAGTACTTGCAAACACGGTATGGAAACTGCGGGGAAGCGTCAAGAAAGAACCGGTCAGGCCCGCTCAAAACACTTGACGGTCCGGGCTCCGGTGAAAATACTGTGGCAGGATTGCCATGATGCGCTTGCGATCCGCAGAAAACTGATCCAACCACGACCTACAATTTAACCTTCAGAGCGCTATCCCGAGATAGCGGTTGGCGGAACATGTGATGGATGATGACGTAAACTGACCAAGGAGACCGTACCATGTCTTTGCGTAACACATTCCCACTGATCGGCCTGTTGCTCGCCTCACCCCTCCACGCCCAGGAAGTCGATCCGCCCTTCGGCGATCCGGAATTCATCTCGCCCGACGCCCGCCTGGAGATGGTGTTCAATGAAGGCCTGGCCCTGACGGAGAGTCCCGCCGAGGGTCCGGACGGGATGATCTACTTCAGCGACATCACCTTCACCACGTCCGCAGGTACGGATGGCATACAGGCCGGGCACATTTGGCGCTATGACCCGAAAACGGGCGAGACCACTATTTATCGTTCGCCGAGCGGGATGTCCAACGGCCTCAAATTCGACGCCCAGGACCGGCTCATCGCCGCGGAAGGCGCCGACCAGGGCGGACGGCGGGTGACAAGGACGGATATGGAGACGGGGAAGGCATATATAATCGCCCACGAGTACGAAGGGCGGCCGTTCAACGCCCCGAATGACGTGGCCATCGACGAGCGGGGCCGGGTCTACTTCAGCGATCCCAAGTACATCGGCGGCGAATCGGTGGAACAGCCCGTGATGGCCGTGTACCGCATCGACACGGACGGCTCGATCCACCGGATCATCACCGACGCGGGCAAGCCGAACGGCGTGGTGGTCTCTCCCGACCAGCAGACCCTATACGTGGTCAGCAACGACAACGGTTCCATCGACCTCGGCAAGATCACCCTGGACATCCCCGTGCATAAGGGACGCATGGCCCTGCTGGCCTACGACCTGCACGAGGACGGATCCGCCACCTTCCGGAGCGTCCTCGTGGATTACCTGCCCGAGGACGGACCCGACGGCCTGGTCGTCGACGTCGAAGGCAACCTGTACGTGTCCGAGCGCGACGTGACCCGGCCGGGCATCGCCATCCGCGCGCCGGACGGGACCGAAAAGGCCTTCATCCCCACCGGCGTGCTGCCCACCAACGTGGGTTTCGGACGGGGCGAGAACAGCAAGATCCTGTACATCACCGCGGGTACCGGGCTCTACCGGATCCCCGTGATGAAGGACGGCTACCATCTTCCGCGGGAGTAAATGCGCAACCCTCGCCCCACGCGTCCTTAACCCATGTCCTTTCTAGACTGGACCATCGTCTTTCTTGTCAACGGCGGCATCGTCCTGTACGGCCTGCTGGCGTTCCGGGAGAAGGGCGAAAGCTTCGACTGGTACCTGGCGGCCAAGTCCATGCCCTGGTGGGCCATCGGCCTGTCCGCCTTCGGCACCGCCGTGGACAGCGGCGACTACGTGGCCATCGCCGGCGGCTCGTACCAGTTCGGCCTTTCCCAGCTGTCGCAGTGGTGGCTCGGGATCGCCATCGGCTGGTTCGTGCTTGCCTTTTTCGTCATCCTGCCCATGTACCGGTCTGGCGTATTCACCAACGCCGAGTGGCTCGAGTTCCGCTTCGGGCCGTCCGTCCGCATCATGGCGGTCCTCATCAACATCCAGTCCCGCACCAACGTCCTCGCCAACATCTTCTTCTCCATGTACCTGGTGCTGAGCGTCCTCGCCGGGTTCTCCACGACCGCCAGCTGGTTCGTCGTGGTAGCGGTGGCCGCGTCCGCGACCCTCTACGTGGTCCGCGGCGGCCTGCAGGCAGGGGTGTTTACCGACGCCGTCCAGGGTGTGGCCATGATCATCGGATCCTTCGTGCTCTGGATCGTAGTCTGGGTCCGGGGCGGCGGATGGTCGGGGCTGAACGAGCGCCTGGCCGCCGTGGAACCCGGACTGCCCGACGTGATGCTCCACGTGGGCGGTTATGCGCCGCCCGGCGTCCCCGCGGCCGTGGTCATCCTCAGCTTCATCGTCGTGCTGACCATGTACGCCGTCATCAACCAGTACGAGGCGATCCGGTTCCTGGGCGCCCGGTCGGAATGGGATTTCAAGATGGCCGCGGTGGTGGCCAGCACGGCCACGGCCGTGTGTCTCTGGTTCAACATCACCATGGGCCCCATGGCCCGGGCGGATTTCCCCGCGCTGGAAACCATCGACCAGGCCTATCCCCTGATGATCCAGGCCTACCTGCCCCACGGGCTCATCGGGATCGTCGTGGCGGGGCTCATCGCGGGCGGGTATTCCACCTTCGACTCCATCGGCATCGGCATATCGAGCCTCTTCGTCCGCGACATCTACGCCCGGTTCATCGTGAAACGCGCGTCGGACGCCCACTATACCCGCGTGGGCCGAATCACGGCCCCCTTCATCATGGCCCTGGGATTCGCCTACGTGCCCTTCATCCAGGAGGGCATGCTGGCCTTCTACCTCCGCCTGGCCGGCGCCATCGCCGTGCCGCTCATGACGGTCATCCTCATGGGCGTCTTCACCCGCGTCCACCGCTCGACCGGCATCGTGGGCCTGCTCGTCGGGCTGGCCTACGGCGTGACGGCCATTTTGGGCGAAAGCCTGGAATGGGGACTGCCGGTCTGGTACACCAACACCTGGTGGACCTACCTGTGGAACATCGTGCTGCCCGCCGGCGGCATGCTGGTCGCTTCGGCGCTGATCACGCTTCGGAGCGGTCCCATGTCCGACGAGGCCCTGGAAGGACTCGTCTACGCGCGGGAGAACGACATCCCCTCGGTGCGCAATCGCATGGCCCACCGGCTGAAAGCCCTCGAAGGCACCTGGCTGCAGAAGACCCTGGCCGAGATGCCGGTTCGGGGGGCCTATCCCTTCAAGCCGCCGCCAGGTGGCTTGCCGCTGTTCCGCCGGCCCGGGGTGCTGGCCCTGGGTTACCTGGCCATCGCGTCGGGCTTGCTGTTCGGGGTGCTTTGGTAAGGGACCGGCGCCAACCCCGAGGCAGGATCCTTCTGGCAAGTTTCCCGGCTGCCCTTTCCTGACGATCCTTTTCCGACTATACTGTAAGCAATGTGCCCGTTCTTGAAACAACCGGCAAATTTGGCGGGTCTTAACATCAATCCAATTGCAGCAATCCCATACCGGGATAATCCCGCCGTTAATACAAGGAGTACATGATGAGCACATTTGGAATGACCGAGTTAATCCTGATTTTCATTGCGTTATTCTTAGCACTGCCCATCTGGTTTACCTATAAAATTATCAGCCACAGATTACGGAATAGAAACAAACCTTGAGGAATCCATTTAAAGAGGATTCCGTATAAAACGGGCTCATCCAGCGTTCATTTTCCAACCCTTTCGGGACAAAACCACCTCGAAACGGTTCCCCCTCAATGTTCAAGAACTACCTCACCACCTCATTGCGAAACCTGCTCAGGCACAAGGGCTATTCGGCGATCAACGTCCTCGGGCTGGCCATCGGCATTGCCTGCTGCGTGCTGATCCTGCTCTACGTGCAGGACGAACTCAGCTACGACCAGTATCACGAGAAGAAAGACCGGATATACCGCGTGGCGGAATCCGCGACGGTAGCGGGAAGGTCCATCGAAGCCGCAGTTACGCCCCCGCCCTGGGCCCCGGTGCTGGCAAAAGACTATCCTGTCATCGAGGCGTATACCCGGATCAAGCCTCCGGCCTCCCGGTGGCTGATTCGGTACAAAGAAAAGCGGTTTTACGAGCGGTATTTCGCCTTCGTGGATTCATCGTTCTTCGACATTTTCACCTTCCCCCTGGTTCAGGGCGATGCGAAGACGGTCCTGGCCGACCCCCATACCGTGGTGCTGTCGGAATCCATGGCCGACAAGTACTTCGGGGACGAGAACCCGATCGGCGAGGTCATTACGGGCGATGACCTCTATGAGTTCACGGTTACCGGCGTCATGCGGGACATGCCGAAGAACACTCATTTTCATTTCGACTTTCTGGCCTCCTATGCCTCCCTGGCGCCGCACGGACTCTACAGTGAACCGTCCACGATGCAGGACCAGGGCTTCAGCCACGACCTGTTTACCTATTTACTTCTACGGGAAGGAAACGCACCCGAAGACCTGGAGCGGGAATTTCCCGGATTCCTGGACAAGTACCTTGGCGAACTGCTCACGTCCGTGGGCATCGAGGCCCGGCCCTTCCTGCAGCCCATCACGGATATCCACCTCCATTCCAACATGGAAGCCGAAATCAGGGCGAACAGCAGTATCCGGTACGTGTATATCTTTACCTGCCTGGCCGTCTTCGTCCTGCTGATCGCCTGCGTGAATTTCGTGAACCTGTCCACCGCCCGTTCCGCCCGCAGAGCGCAGGAAGTCGGCATGCGGAAAGTGCTCGGCGCCTATCGGAATCAACTGATCAAACAGTTTACGGGCGAGTCGATCCTGGTCTCCCTGATCGCCCTGTTCATCGCACTGGGCCTGGTTCACATGCTCCTGCCGCAGTTCAACCTGTTGTCCGGCAAGACGCTGGCGATGGAATACCAGTCCACGTGGCTGGTGCCGACCCTGGCGGGCATTGCCCTGGTGACGGGGATCATCGCGGGCGGATATCCCGCCTTCATCCTGTCCTCCTTCAGGCCGGTGGCCGTCCTGACCGGCGCGCTCAAGGCGGGGGCGTCTCATTCGCTCCTCAGGAAAGTCCTGATCACCTTCCAGTTCGGTATTTCCATCCTCATGATCATTGGCACGCTCGTAGTCCTCGATCAGCTGGAATACATGCAGAACAAGCCCCTGGGCTTCGATGAAGACGACCTGGTCGTCGTTCGCCTGCCGGATGAGGAAGCCCTTAATGGCTATCCCGCCTACAGGGACGCCTTGATGCAGTATCCTGAAATCCGGAACGTGAGTACGGCGAACAGCATACCCGGGGGCCAGACGAGCCTCAACCTGGTTACGCCGGAAGGGGTGCAGGAGGATGAAAGTCCGGTGTACCAGATGGTCCAGGCGGACTTCGGCTACATAGAAACACTCGGCATCGAGATGGCGTCGGGACGCACGTTCTCCCGGGCATTCGGCTCGGACGCCAACGCCTGCCTGATCAACGAGGCGGCCGTCCGGACCCTGGGATGGGAAGACCCGATCGGCAGGACCTTCAGGTTAACCGGCGAGGATGATGACCCGCCCCTGAGCGTCATCGGCGTCATGGCGGATTTCCACGTCCAGTCACTGCACCAACCCATAACGCCGCTCATGGTGCGTCTGGATGCGGACCCCGCTCCTTTTATGGTCGTCAGAGTACAGGGCGCTGACGGATCACGTGGACTAGAAACACTCCAGGATCAGTGGCGGAAGTCGTATCCAAGCCATCCCGCCATGGATTACTCGTTTCTCGATGACGATCTTAAGCAACTATACCAGGCCGAACAGCGACTGGGTTCCGTTTTCATCGCCGGTGCGGTGCTTTCGATCCTGATCGCCTGCCTGGGACTGCTGGGGCTTTCGTCCTTCATGGCGGAGCAACGGACCCGGGAGATCGGCGTACGGAAGGTCCTCGGCGCTACGATATCGAACGTGATCCTGCTGTTGTCGAGGGACTTTACCTGGCTGATCCTGTTGGCATTCGTGCTCGGAGCGCCGGCGGGATACTACGCCATGCACTCGTGGCTGGAAGACTTCCCATACCGTATCGAGCCAGGTCTGGGGGTGTTCCTTTTCGCGGGCGTCGCGGCGCTGTCGGTCGCCTGGCTGACGGTGGGATATCAATCGTTTAAGGCTGCCACGGCCAACCCGGCGGAAGCGGTGCACGCGGAGTGAAACGGCACCATGATCCGAAACTACCTGACCATCGCGGTTAGAAACCTGCTCAGGCACAAGGGTTATTCGGCCATCAATGTCCTCGGGCTGGCCATCGGCATGGCAAGCTGTGTGCTGATCCTGCTCTACGTGCAGGACGAACTCGCCTACGACCAGCATCATGAGAAAAAGGATCGGATCTACCGCATCGCGGAATCCGCTGTGATAACGGACCGGCCGATCGAAGCGGCCGTCACGCCCCCGTCCTGGGCGCCGGTCCTTGCGCGGGACTATCCGGAAATCGAGCTGTACACCCGGATCAAGCCGCCGGGCTCCCGCTGGCTCATCCGGTATGAGGAGAACCGGTTCTACGAGCGGTACTTCATTTTCGCGGACTCGTCGGTCTTCGACATCTTCACCATCCCGCTCGTACAGGGTAACCCCGCGACCGCCCTGGTCGAACCGCATACCGTGGTGCTGTCCGAGTCCATGGCCACCAAGTACTTCGGAGACGAGAACCCGATCGGGAAGGTGATCACGGGGGACGATCTCTACGAGTTCACCGTAACGGGCATCATGCGGGACATGCCGCGGACCTCCCACTTCCATTTCGATTTCCTGGCCTCCTTCTCCACACTGGCGCCGAATCAACTGTACTACAGCGATCCGGACGACATTCAGAACGGCGGGTTCAACCACGACCTGTATACCTACCTGCTGCTCCGGGAAGGCGCCACGCGCGAGGAAATGGAATCCAGGTTCCGCCCGTTCCTGGACAAGTACCTCGGCGAAGTGCTCCAATCCGCCGGCATCGTAGCCAATCCCTACCTGCAGCCGCTCACGGAGATTTATCTGCATTCCAACATCGAAGCCGAGTTGCGGCCCAACAGCGACATCCGTTACGTCTATATCTTCACGTCCCTGGCCGTCTTCATTCTCGTCATCGCCTGTGTAAATTTCATGAACCTGTCCACCGCCCGCTCCGCCCGCAGGGCGCAGGAGGTCGGGATTCGGAAGGTCCTGGGCGCGCAGCGTATCCAGCTGATCCGGCAGTTCATCGGAGAATCGGTACTGCTCGCGCTGCTCGCACTGGTCATTGCCCTCGCACTGGTGCACCTGCTGCTGCCGCAGTTCAACCTATTGTCCGGCAAGGACCTGGTCATGAACTACGGTTCGGCCTGGCTGGTTCCAGCCCTGGCGATCATCACGCTTTTCGTCGGTTTCGCCGCCGGAGGATATCCCGCCTTCCTGCTCTCCTCCTTCAGGCCGGTGGCCGTGCTGACCGGCGCGCTGAAGACCGGCGCCTCCCATTCAGTACTCAGGAAGGTGCTGATCACCTTCCAGTTCAGCGTCTCGATCCTCATGATGGTGGGCACGGCCGTGGTCCTCAGCCAGCTGGAATTCATGCAGAACAAGCGGCTGGGATTCGAAAGCGAGCACCTGGCCGTCGTCCGCATGCCGGATGAAGCGGCCCTCAGGGGATATGGGGCCTACAAGAACGCGGTGCTGCAGTATCCCGAGATCCTGAAGGTGAGTACTTCGAGCAGCGTACCCGGCGCGCAGACCAGCCTGAACCTGTTGACGCCCGAGGGATTGCCGCCCGACCAGAGCCCGGTGTTCCAGACGATCTGGGGGGACTTCGACTTCGCGGAAACCATGGCATTCGAGCTGGCCGCCGGACGTTTGTTCGACACCGCCTTCGCCACCGATTCATCGGCCTGCCTGATCAACGAGACCGCCGTGCGCGCCCTGGGTTGGGAAGAGCCGATCGACAAGACCTTCCGGTTCGCGGGATCGCCGGAAACCGCCTCGTCGCACAGGGTGATCGGCGTCATGAGGGACTTCCACCAGCACTCGCTGCGCCAACCCATTGAACCCCTCATGATCCTGTTCAACGCGCCCGGGCCGTACATGGTCATCCGGATGCGGGGGGAGGACCCGCGGCGGGGCATGGAGATCCTGCAGGACCAGTGGCGGCAGACCTATCCGAACCACCCGGCCATGGAGATCTCGTTTCTCGACACGAACCTCGAGCAACTGTACTCCGCCGAACAACGGCTGGGCAGCGTCTTCATCGCCGGCGCCGCGCTTTCCATGCTGATCGCCTGCTTGGGGCTCCTGGGCCTTTCGTCCTACATGGCCGAACAGCGGACCCGGGAGATCGGGATCCGAAAAGTGCTCGGCGCGACGATATCGAACGTGATCGTGTTATTGTCCGCGGACTTTACGAAACTGGTCCTGCTGGCCTTCGTGATCGGCGCACCCGTGGGATACCTCGCCATGGGAGCGTGGCTCGAGGACTTCCCTTACCGGGTCGAACTGGGTATCGGCGTTTTCGTATTGGCCGGTCTGGTCGCGCTGATTATCTCCTGGCTGACAGTGGGATACCAGGCGTTCAAGGCGGCCTCGGCCAACCCGGCGGACGCGGTACATGGGGAGTGAGGGGGGATTACTCTAACTGCTCACCAGCACCTTCTTCAGCGCCGCGATAAAGGCCTCGTTCTCCTCGGGCAGGCCGGCGGTGACGCGGATCCAGCCTTCGATATTCCAGCGCGCCCTCGCGTTGCCCACCAGGACACTGTGTTCCTCGCGCAGCCGGCGGACGAGTTCGTCCACGTCCGTCTTCATGTTCATCATCACGAAACTCGACTCGCTCGGCGCGTATTCGATGCCCATGGCGTCCAACTGCTCGTAGAAATAGCGTTTCCCCCGGCTCACCAGTTCCTGTGACCGACCCAGGTGACTCGTATCGTCGAGGGCCGCCGACGCGGCGTGGGTGGACAGCAGGGTGAGTGTGTTGGCCCGGTGGCGGCCGATCCGCTCGATCACATCCGGTTGGGCGACTGCATATCCCACCCGCATGCCGGCCATGCCGAAGACCTTGGAAAAGGTGCGCGTCACGATCACGTTCGGATGATCCGCGACCAGCGATGCCGCGCCTTCGCGGTCTGCCTCGTTCTCGGCGAATTCGATATAGGCTTCATCGACGAGGACCAGGACACGCTCAGGAATCGACTCGACAAAGGGTCTTAACTGAGACATGGGGGTCAACTGACCCGTGGGATTGCCGGGGGTGGTCACGACGACCATGGCGGTCCGGTCGGTCACGGCCGCGCTGAGACCGTCCAGATCGGGTTTCATGCCTTCCAGCAAGGGAACCCGAACCGGTTCCGCGTTGGCAACGCCGGCGAACCGGGTGATGAAACCGAAACCCGGCAGGCTTTCCACGACCTCCGTGCCCTCGCGAACGTAAGCGTGGCCGATGGCGAAAAGCAGATCCGACGACCCGGCGCCCACCGCGATCCACGCGCCAGGTACCGGGGCGAAGGGGCTATCCGTCCACTCCACCACGGGGACGCCGTGCCGGCGGGCGAGCTTGCCCAGCAGGTCCGGGTTCTGGCCATACCGGTTGATGCTGGTCACCAGGGACAGCACCGCCTCGACCGCCCGGGGTGACGGACCCAGGGCGTTCTCGTTGGAATCGATGCGCACCAGGCCCGGGGGTACGCCCCAACCGCGTACGGAAGGGCCGCCCACCATCTGGGCCACGGCCTCATAACTGCCAAACGAAATCGCACCGGCACCGGCCAGGGCGCCTTTCAGGAATCCCCGGCGCGAGAGCCCCGACCTGGACCGCGATAGCCCCGGCCTGGTCGTGGTACTTGCTTCTTTTCTGTCGGACATTGGAACACTCCTAACCCGGATTGTCGAATGCTCGGATTGTCGATCCGTGGTAGACACCTGTCGATTTCTTGTTATTACTTCATGATACATCGGCGTATCACGGATGGGAAGACCAATTGCGTGGACCTTTACGCCCCCGGAACTTGACGCACGCCGACGTTGGCGCTCTCACCGACCTTAACGTGCGCTCCGACCTTGACGATCCCCCGGACCTTCCGTAGATTTAACGCAGAGATGCGCGTGGCGGCGTTACGGCCACCCGCGTAGTACATCCCCCTGGAAGGAGACCGCGATCTTCAGCCAGTTCCACCCCGTATCAACTGAAACCCACCTCCTGCTGGACCGGTTGCTTTCCGAACGCATCCTCATTTTCGACGGCGCCATGGGGTCGGTCCTCCAGGGCCATGCACTCGACGAGGCCGATTTCCGCGGCGATACGTTTAAAGACCATCCCGTTCCGTTGCGCGGCGACCTCGACCTGCTGTCGATCACGCGGCCCGAACTCATCGAACAGGTCCATAGGGAGTACCTGGACGCCGGCGCCGACATCATCGAGACCAACACCTTCAACGCCACGGCCATTTCGCAGGCCGACTATGGCCTGCAGGACCGGGTTTACGATATCAACGTGGCGGCGGCAAAAATCGCGAAACGGGCTGCCGCGGCCGCCATGGCCGCCGATCCGGCCAGGCCGCGTTTCGTGGCCGGCACCATGGGGCCTACCACCCGGTCGGCTTCCGTCGCCTCCGACGTGAGCGATCCGGCATTTCGATCCGTGACTTTCGATGAGCTGGCCGCGGCCTACGGCGAGCAGGCCCGCGGACTCCTCGACGGCGGCGTGGACCTGCTGCTGGTCGAGACCCAGATCGATACGCTCAACATGAAGGCCGCGCTGTACGCCATCAACACCCTCTTCGACAAAGGGTCGCGCCGGGTGCCGCTCATGGCGTCGTTCTGCATCGTCGACGCCAGCGGCCGAACGCTCTCGGGCCAGACCGTGGAGGCGTGCTGGACGTCCATACGCCACGGGGACCTGTACAGCGTGGGGATCAACTGCGCCCTGGGCGCGACGGATCTGCGGCCCTACATCGAGGAGCTTTCGGCCATCGCAAACCTCCCGGTGACCTGCTATCCGAACGCGGGGCTTCCGAACGAACTGGGCGGCTACGACGACACCCCGGACTACATGGCCAGGGTGCTGGGGGACTTCGCCGAAGAAGGATGGATGAACATGGTCGGCGGATGCTGCGGCACGACACCCGCGCACATCGCCGCGATCTCGAAGGCCGTCAAGCAGCGGGGCAAACTGCGGGTCCCCCACCCCGTCGAACCCCTGTCCCGGTACAGCGGACTCGAAACCTTCACCGTCCGGCCCGACAGCAACTTCACCATGATCGGCGAGCGGACAAACGTGACGGGTTCGCGCAAATTCGCCCGGCTGGTCCGTCAGGAGAAATACGAGGAAGCCCTGGGGGTGGCCCGGCAGCAGATCGAGGGCGGGGCGAACATCATCGACGTGAACATGGATGAGGGCCTGCTCGACAGCGAACGGGCCATGACCACCTTTTTGAACCTGATCGCGTCCGAACCCGACATCGCCGCCACGCCCGTGATGATCGACAGCTCAAGCTGGCCGGTCATCGAAGCGGGATTGAAATGCGCGCAGGGCAAGAGCATCGCCAATTCCATCAGCCTGAAGGAAGGCGAGGAGGTATTCAAGACCCAGGCCCGCATGGCAAAACGGTACGGGGCCGCCGTGGTGGTGATGGCCTTCGACGAGGAAGGCCAGGCCACGGATACGGACCGCAAGGTGGAGATCCTGAGCCGTTCCTACAGGATCCTCACCGAAGAGATCGGCATGGACCCCACGGATGTCATCTTCGACCCCAACATCCTCACCGTCGCCACGGGCATCGAGGAACACGACGACTACGCCGTGAACTTCATCGAGGCGGTCCGACGGCTCAAAGAGCGGCATCCCCTGGCCAGGGTCAGCGGCGGCGTGAGCAACATCTCCTTCTCCTTTCGCGGCAACGACCATATCCGGGAGGCGATGCACGCCGCCTTCCTGTACCACGCCATCCAGGCAGGCCTGGACATGGGCATCGTCAACGCGGGGCAACTGGCGATCTACGAGGACATCGAACCCGAGACGCTGGCCATGGTGGAAGACGTCCTGCTGAACCGCCGGCCCGACGCCACCGAACGGCTGCTGGAATTCGCGGCATCGCGTAAAGGCGAGGCGGCTGAACGAATACGAAGGGACGAGGAGTGGCGCGACGACAGCCTGGAAGAACGCATCTCCCACGCCCTGGTCAGCGGCATCGCCGACTACGTGGAAGAAGACATGGACGAGGCGCTGCAACGCTACGACCGTCCGCTGCACATCATCGAGGGGCCCCTGATGGCCGGGATGTCCATCGTCGGCGATCTCTTCCAGGAGGGGAAGATGTTCCTGCCCCAGGTGGTCAAGAGCGCGCGGGTCATGAAAAAGGCCGTAGCCCACCTGGTGCCGCACATGGAGGCCGAGCACGGCGACGGCGGGAAGAGACAGTACCAGGGGACCATCCTCCTGGCCACGGTGAAGGGGGACGTGCACGACATCGGAAAGAACATCGTGGGCGTGGTGCTCGGGTGCAACAACTACCGCATCATCGACCTGGGCGTCATGGTCCCGGCGGAGAAGATCATCGGAACGGCCGTGGACGAAGGCGTCGACCTCGTCGGACTGAGCGGGCTGATCACCCCTTCCCTCCACGAGATGATCCACGTGGCCCGCGAGATCGAACGCAATGGCTTCGAACTGCCCCTGCTCATCGGCGGGGCCACGACGAGCCGCAGGCACACGGCGATCAAGATCGAGCCGGCCTATCACGGGCCGACCGTGCACGTGACGGACGCGTCCCGGGCCGTGGAAGTCGTCGGCAGCCTCCTCAGCGACGATTTGAGATCCGACTACGCCGGGCGGGTCCGGGAGGACTACAGGAAGATCCGGGATACTTACGAAAGCCGTACGCCGCGCGCGCCTCTTGTACCCTTCGCCGATGCAAGTGCGCGGCGGTCCGTCCTCGAATGGTCAGCAGCGACCATCGAGGTACCCGAATTCACCGGGGTCCGCATCGACAACGACTATCCGCTGGATGAACTCGTTCCCTTTATCGACTGGACGCCCTTCTTCGGTGCGTGGGAGTTGAGGGGTCGTTATCCCGCACTCCTGGAGGACGAAAAGGTCGGCGAGGAGGCGCAGAAACTCTTCGTGGACGCAAGGAATCTGCTTGATGAGATCGTGGATGGAGGATTGTTGCGGGCCCGGGCTGCGTGGGGATTCTTCCCCGCCCATTCTACCGGAAACGAAATCGTGCTTTTTGATGACGCCGCGAGGTCGGAAGCGCTCGCGACCTTTCCCATGCTGCGCCAGCAGCGGCCCCGGTCGGAAGACGGGCCCTGCCTCGCGCTCTCCGATTTCGTGGGTCCCGAGGGCACGGAGGACTACATCGGCGCCTTCGCGGTCACCGCCGGCATCGGTCTAGATGCATTGGTCAGGCGGTACGAGACCGATCACGACGACTACCGCGCCATCATGGTCAAGGCGCTCGCCGACCGGCTGGCCGAAGCGTTTGCGGAGCAAACTCACCAAAGGGCCCGCCACGCCTGGGGTTACGGACGGGACGAGGACCTCTCCGGAGAAGACCTGATTCGGGAGAAATACCGCGGGATCCGACCGGCGCCGGGATATCCGGCCTGCCCCGACCACACCGAAAAACGCCGGCTCTTCGATCTGCTGCAGGCCGAGGAAAGGATCGGCGTTTCGCTGACCGAGAGCTACGCCATGGACCCGCCGCCGTCCGTCGCCGGCCTCTACTTCGGCCATCCCGAGGCTCGATATTTCAACGTGGGGAAGATCGGACGCGACCAGGTGGAAGACTACGCAAGCCGCAAGCGGATGACCGTCGAAACCATCGAACGTTGGCTTGCGCCAAACCTGGATTACGAGCCGGTGGGAGGTGCCACGGAAAACCAACCAGCGAGTTGATGCTGCGTTTTCCTGCCGTGTTTTCTTGCCTTCAGCCTGTTATCCCACCGTAAACTGCAACTTTTTACCGATCGCTTTGGCGTATTTTCCGAGCGTTGACAACCGGATGTCTTCCGCATGATTCTCAATCCTAGATATCGCGGATTTCCTGGTTTTCAACCTGCGTGCCACCTCTTCCTGGGTAAGGCCGGCATCCTCTCTTGCTTGTCGAAGTAGTACACCGATCTTGAACTCCTGGTATCCTTCATCGTATCGCTCGGCGAATTCCGCATCCTTGACCCTGCGATATGCCACATACTCGCTCAAGTCGCTCATCGTCTCTTCCTCATGAAGTAATCCTGTCTTCTTTTCTCGGCTAGCCGGATGTCCGATCTCGGTGTTTTTCGGGTCTTCTTCGCGAATGCGTGATCTATAACTACGAGATTCGAACCGTCAAAAAAGGAAAGAAGACGGAATGTGTCACGTGCAATGTCTACGCGGATTTCCCAGATATCATCTGAATCGACCAGTTTCTGAAAATACCGACGAGGTACGTAACTCAACTCTTCAATAAGTCTCAGAACCCAGGTGACTTTGGCTGCTTGTTTAGGGTCGAGCGCATCCAGAAAGTCAACAACGGGACACTGACCTGATTCGGTACGATAAAAACGGACAGTTCTCATATTCTATGTTAACGAAAATGTGAACCGCACGCAACCAGCATTTCGCACTACATGAACACAGCACCCAACTACCTGCTTAACACCGCCGTGCCCCACGTACTGGGGTCCACGTGGACGCGCAGGTCCCGCCCGGCGCTCCACCACTGGGCGGGGTACTCCGAATTGTTGAGGAAATAGGTGAAGCCCAGCCGGGGGAACTCTTCCGGGTCGTATCCGCTGAGCGTTTCGGTCGGGAGGCACACCTCGAGGGTGTAACCACGATCCGTGATCAGGGACGCGATGGGAAGCGCTTCCGGTTCCGGCATGTTCCACTTCTCGCGGGCGCGGTCGACCTGCGAAGGCTTGACCACGGGCCGGTCCCCGCGGTCGCCGCCCCCGGTGGGCAGGCAGTTGAACTGGTGGCAGTACCTCCCCGCCCGCCTGGCGGTCTTCACGTCGCGCGTGTCCAGCCAGATCTGGAAGCTGTCCCCGGTCCAGTGCCTTCCGTAGTGGGACTGGACCGGCTTTCGCTTGCGCACGTCCACGGCGAAGTACAGGCCCTCGTCGTTCCAGGCCATGTAGACGTCCGCGGCTTTCGGCCGGTTCTCCAGGAAACCCAGGTCGGGTACCAGGTATTCGTTATCCCAGTCGTCCAGGACGCCGTTGATCCGGGGCGCCTGTTCGCGGTATCTGCACTGGAAGGCGTAGGCGAAGTAGACTCGGTTGGGAATGTCCAGCGGCATAGGCGGTCAGCGGTTGTAGTCCGTACCTTCCAGGTCGAGCAGAAACGCCTTGACCTCCGGCCGGCCGCCGTAGCCTCCCAGGCGTCCGTCGCTGGTGATCACGCGGTGGCAGGGTACCAGGATGCCGATGTCGTTGCTGCTGTTGGCCTGGCCCACCGCCCGGGCGGCCCGGGGCCTTCGAACCTGCTCGGCCACCCACTTGTAGGAACGCCACTGCCCGTATGGAATGGCCTGTTGCGCGGTCCAGACCTGCCGGGTAAAGGACGTGCCCCGCAGGAAACTCACCGGGAGGTTGAAATCCTTCAGTTTGCCTTCGAAATACCGCGTGATCTGGTCTTCGACCGAGGCAAGCAATCCGTCGTCCGGGGCGAAGGCGAGCTCCGCGCCGAAGCGGTTCAGCATGTCCGTCGCAAATGCCTCGTCTGTGACGCCGGAGGTAATACGGCATACGCCCGCGTCACTGGCCGCCGCGTACATGGGGCCGAGCGGCGTGGGGAAGACCGTGTATTTCAATACCTGCTTCAATAGGGTCTGGACTATCCTACGATGTCGCGGTCCCGCAGGCCCTGGGCCAGCGCCCGCGCGATGACCTCGCTGCCTTCGATGGTGGGATGCCAGGTATCGGCGAAGTACCGTTCGCGTTCACCGTCCATCCCGGTAAAAGCGGCGTTGAGATCGATGAGGTCCGTATCCTCTTCCATGGCCAGCCGGCGGATCGAGCCATCGTAGATATCGTAGAGTTGCCGGAGGCGGTCGAGGTCTCCCCGGGCCAGAAAGGACGGATACCGCATCTTGTCGAGGCTTTGCATGGACATCTCTGCGCCGTTGCCGGATATGAGCGTCGGCAGGGTCGTCAGGACGACACGGATACGGTCGTCCTTCGCCGTCCGGATGAGGTGGCGCATATTGTACTCGTAGTTCTCCGGCAGGAAGTCCTCGAGGTCGAAGGAGCCGATGGGCGGCGGCGTGTTCAGTTCCAGGATCTCCTTGGCTTCGTCCAGCAGCCTCAGGCCGGTGTTGCCGCCGTTGCCGTAGTGCCAGAAGGACTGGGTCTTCCTGCGCATGTCGGGATAGTGCTTCGGGTTTCCCAGCCACATGTCGTTCCAGCCGATGTAGACGATCAGGATGTCCGGCTCGAAAGCCAGGAGCCGGGGAAGGCGCAACTGGGCGTTGATGGACGCGTGGTCGTCTACGCCGGCGTTGATCACCTGGTGATCGCGTTCCAGGTCCATCTGGGCCAGCTGCCGTTCCAGCTGGTAGGGATAGGGCGAATCATCCCCGGGCGCGCCGAAGGTGCAGGAGTCGCCGAGACACATGATCCGGACGGCTTCGGGATCCTTCCGCCTCGTGAAGTCCGTTCCCCGGAACCCGTAGTCGTTGATCCGGATGCCGGCCACGCTGTATCCCGGCATCAGTTCCCAACCGCTCCGGTTGTGAAACACGATGTAGGGATGGGCGCCGTCGTATTCCTCGTGGAACCAGCGGTCCCTGTTGTACGCGTGATCCTGCCGGCGGAGGTAGAACTCCGCACCCACGAGGGCGCCCACCGCGGCGCCGGCCATGGCGGCAAATGCGTAACGCTTCATTCCCGTTCTCCGGCTGTCATGCGCCTGTTCCGGCCGTTCGGACCGGACCGCCTTGCAAACATCACTCCAAATCCACACTGCCTTCGCACTCCCCCTGAATCTAAGGGCACACAGGCCGAAATCGCAAGTGAAAACGCGTACCCGGTTTTGTTTGACGACAACGCCTTCGTTCCCTGTATAACCATTAGTGAAAGGTCTTGACGACGACCGGACCAACTTCCATATTTGTAGGGTAGTTCCCAACCCGTTTACCACAGAACACCGGTCTTGCCGGTTCCGGTTCTCGTGATTACTCGCCAGCCGGATGCTGTCGTCAGCACTTCGTCCGTTCCGGCTGGCTTTGATTTGATAGCATAATACGTGAAGAGGAGGTCCTATGGCTGATCGACAAGATGAAGCCAGGCCCGAGGAATCGTCCCATTCCGAAACGAAATCGGGGACCCGGTTCACGCGCCGTGGTTTTCTCAAGGGCGCGGGTGCAGGTGCGGTAACGGCTGCCGTAGCGCCGGCCATCCTGGTTTCAGAAGCCGGGACGGCGGCCGCCCAGGAAGCCGAGGGCGTCATGTCGGCGACCATATCGCTCGACGTGAACGGCCAGTCACACAACGTCGAAGTGGAAGCGCGCACGACCCTGGCCGACGCGCTGCGGGACAGGCTGGAGATCACCGGTCCCAAAGTGGTCTGCGACAAGGGCGAATGCGGGGCCTGTACCGTGGAGTTGGACGGAAAGCTCGTTTTCAGCTGCATGACGCTGGCCATGGACGCCCAGGGCCGGAAGATCGAGACCGTAGAAGGCATGGCGGACGGCGACAACCTGCATCCCATCCAGGAAGCCTTTGTCGAGAAGGACGCCCTGATGTGCGGATTCTGCACGCCGGGGTTCCTGATGTCCTCCAAGTCGTTGCTGGACGCCAACGACAACCCGACGCCGGAAGAGGTCCGGGAGGGTCTGTCCGGCAACATCTGTCGCTGCGGCACCTATCCCCACGTGTTCGAGGCCGTAATGAGCGCCGCCGAAAAGATGCGGAAGGGAGGGTGAGCCGATGCAGCAGAAGATGAAGACGGTCACGATCACCATCCAGGAAGACGGTGAACCCAGAGAAATAGAGATACAGGTTCCCGATACCGGCGAGGGCGGCTGGGGAGACCTTTCGAAGAACACCTATATCAACAAGCCACACACTCGCGTGGACGCGGTCGACAAGGTCACCGGACGCGCCAAGTACACCGCCGACATCAAGCTGCCCGGCCTGCTCTACGGACGCATCCTGCGTTCGCACCATCCCCGCGCCCGGATCAACCGCATCGACGCCACCCGCGCGATGGCGCTGCCCGGCGTGAGCGTGGTGGTGCTTCCCAACGACGACCCCGAGGTCTTCTCGCGGGAGTGCCGGTTCGCCGGACAGGAAATCGCGGCCGTGGCGGCAACGACGCCGGAGGTCGCCGAAGACGCGCTCCACGCCATCGACGTGGATTACGAGGTGCTGCCCTTCGTCGTGGACGAAGACGCGGCGCGGGACCCGGACGCGGCCCAGGTGCACAGCGACCGCGGTAACGTGGGCGAGCCCAGGGTCGGCGAGCAAGGCGACATCGCCGCGGGATTCGCCCAGGCCGACGTAACCCTCGAGGCCACCTTCCGATGCCAGGTGCAGTCCCACATCGCGCTGGAGACCCACGGAAACGTGTGCCAGTGGGAAGGCGACAAGCTGACGGTCTGGGCCTCCACCCAGGGTGTATTCAGTGTCCGCGGGGAACTGGCCGGGCATTTCGGGATTCCCGAAACGAACGTGCGCGTGATCACGGAGTTCATGGGTGGCGGGTTCGGCGCCAAGTTCGGCGCCCGCAAAGAGGGCGTGATCTGCGCGCTGCTCGCCCGGAAGGCCGGAGCGCCCGTGAAGCTGATGCTGACGCGGAAGGAAGAGCACCTGGCCACCGGAAACCGGCCCTCCGCCGTGCAGCACGTGAAGCTGGGCGCGACGAGCGACGGCAAGCTGGTCGCCTACGAGCGGTCCAACTACGGCACGCCGGGCGTTGCCGGCAGCGCTAATATTCCCGGGGCGCCATATCTGTACGAGATCCCCAACTACCGCATCGAACAGACGAGCGTGTTCACCAACGCCGGACCAATGGCCGCCCAGCGCGCGCCGGGACACCCCCAGGCGGCCTTCGCCATGGAATCCATGATGGACGAGATGGCCGAGGCGCTGGGCATGGACCCCATCGACATCCGCCAGATGAATGATCCGAACGAAGCGCGGCGCAACATGGTGGCCATGGGTGCGGAGCACATCGGATGGAAGACCCGCCGGAGCGCCACGCCCAATTCCGGGACCGGCCGGATCAAGACCGGCATGGGCGTGGGATCGGCCCGGTGGGGCGGCGGCGGCGGAAGGACGCAGGCCGAGTGCACCATCAATCCGGACGGGAGCGTGCAGGTGAAGTGCGGCACGCAGGATATCGGTACAGGGACGCTCACCCTGGTGCACATGGTCGCGGCGGAAGAGTTCGGGTTGAAGATAGAGGATATCGACGTCGGTATCGGCGACACGAACTACCCCTATTCGGGCGGAAGCGGCGGAAGCACCACGGCCGCGTCGGTATCGCCCGCCATCAAGGGTACGACGATGCTGGCGAAACTCGAACTGTTCAAGAAGATCGCGCCCAGGTTCGGCGTGGAACCCGGTGAACTGGTGGCCTCGGACGGCAACGTGTTCGTGGGCAGCGATCCTTCCAAGAGCATGACCTGGCAACAAGCGACGGCCCAGCTCGGGGACGAGCCCATCTTCTTCCACGGCCAGTGGCTGCCCGGCTACTCGGACAGCGGCGTGCCCGGCGTGCATTTCGTCGAGGTCAGCGTCGACACCGAGACCGGCCTGGTGAAGGTCGAACGGGTCGTGGCCGTCCACAACAGCGGCATGATCCTGAACCCGCTCACGTGGGCAAGCCAGGTGAACGGCGGCGTCCTGATGGGCATCGGATACGGCATGTACGAAAACCGCATCATGGACCCCGCGACGGGCTACATGGTCAACGCCAACCTGGAAGACTACAAGCTCATGGGCTCTACGGACATCCCCGAAATCGAAATCCTCAGGTACGACGAACCGGAACGGGGCGTCATCGGTATCGGCGAACCCGCGACGATCCCTACCCCAGGTGCCATCGCCAACGCCATCTACAACGCCTGCGGCGCCCGGATACGGGACATGCCGTTCACCCCCGACAAAGTGCTCAGCGCGCTGGCCGCAGTGAAGGAGGGCTGACCCATGCAGAACTTTTCCTACGTCAATGCGACGTCGATAGAGCAGGTGCCTTCCCTTCTCGGCCGTAGCTGGGACGACGCGGTGGTCATGGCAGGCGGTACTGACCTGGTCGGAGAAATGAAGGACTACGCCGCCGTCCCGAAACGGGTGGTCAACCTCAAGTCCATCGAAGGCCTGGACTACATCCGGCAGGATGACGCCGGGCTGCGTGTCGGCGCGCTGACCACGCTGACGGACGTGTTGGGAAACAGCGCCGTTTCACAGGACTATCCGGTGCTGCACCAGGCGGTATCCGTCATCGCGTCGCCGCAGATCCGCAACATGGCCACACTGGCCGGGAACATCCTTCAGCGTCCGCGTTGCTGGTACTACCGCAGCGAGGACTTCCCCTGTCTCAAGAAGGGCGGGGCGAGGTGCTACGCGGTGGGCGGGGTTAATACCTACCACGCGATCTTCGGGTCCGGGCCGAGCTACATCGTCCATCCCTCCGACGCGGCCCCGGCGCTCATGGCCCTGGGCGCCACGGTGAACATCCATGGCCCCCGCGGCGCGAACGAAGTCGTCCTGGACGATTTCTTCACCATGCCCGAAATGAACATCCGGCGGGAGAACATCCTTCGCCCCAACGAGATCGTGACCGAAATCACGATTCCGAAACCGGAGGCCAACAGCAAAGGCATGTACCTTAAGGTGCGGGAGCGGGAATCCATCGATTTCGCCCTCGTCAGCCTGGCCGCCCAGATGACCGTGGTAAACGGGACCTGCGAGCGGGCCAGCCTCGTGCTGGGCGGCGTGGCGCCTATTCCGTGGCGCGCCTTCGAGGCCGAAGATTACCTGAGGGGCCGCAGGATCACGGAAGCCCGGGCGGAAAGCGCCGCGGAGGCCGCAGTGGAAGACGCCGCGCCCATGCCGCACAACGGTTACAAGGTGGAGATTGCGAAGAACCTCGTGAAACAGGCCGTTCAGGCCCTGGCGGCGTAGGCAGGGCTGCGCAGCGCCGCAAGCAAGGAGAGTCTATCATGGCACAACCCGTATGCCGGTACCTGAGGACGAAATCGTTCTACACGGCGGAGAAGAACGACACGACCCTTACCGAAGAAAAGCCCGGCCGCTCGTTCTGGTGCGTCCGCTCCGTGTCGGGCATCGGTCCCGATGACAAGGTCGTGGGACCGACCGAATGCGACGCCCATCGCACCTGCTTCGAAACCGTCGACGTGCGTTTCGTGTAAGGAGACTTCCGGCTTGAACGACTATGTCCATCGCGAGCTCCTGCCCCTGGGGGAGGACTCGACGCCGTACCGTCTGCTTACCAGCGATCACGTCTCATCGGGTACTTTCGAAGGCAGGGACATCCTCAAGGTCGATTCGGATGGCCTGATCCTGCTCGCGGACCAGGCCATCCGTGACAGTTCCCACCTGCTGCGTCCCGAACACCTCGCCCAGTTGCGCAAGATCCTCGACGACCCGGAAGCGTCCGACAACGACCGTTTCGTCGCCATGGAGATGCTGAAGAACGCCAACATCTCCGCCGGCGGCATCCTGCCCATGTGCCAAGACACGGGGACGATCATCGTCACGGGCAAGAAGGGCAACCGCGTCTGGACGGAAGGCGACGACGAGTCCGCCCTCTCGCAGGGCACCATGAACGCCTTCCTCAGCACCAACCTTCGGTACAGCCAGCAGGCGCCCCTCGACATGTTCACAGAGACGAACACGCGGACCAACCTGCCCGCGCAGATCGAGATCTACGCGGACCGGGGCGACGAGTACAAGCTGATGTTCATGACCAAGGGCGGTGGGTCGGCGAACAAGAGCTACCTCTTCCAGGAGACCCGGGCGCTGCTGAACGAGGACCGGTTCCTTGATTTCGTCGACGAGAAGCTGCGCATGCTCGGCACGGCGGCCTGTCCGCCGTACCACCTGGCCATCGTGGTGGGCGGAACCTCGGCGGAATACACGCTGAAAACGGCCAAGCTGGCGAGCGCGCGTTTCCTGGACACCCTGCCGACGGAGGGCAACGAGTACGGACAGGCCTTCCGGGACCTCGACATGGAGGCCAGGGTGCTGAAGATGAGCCAGGAAATCGGCATCGGCGCGCAGTTCGGCGGGAAGTACTTCTGCCACGACGTGCGGGTGGTCCGCATGCCCCGGCACGGTGCTTCCTGTCCAGTGGGCATTGCGGTTTCCTGCGCCGCCGACCGCCAGATCCTGTCGAAGATCACGCGGGACGGAATCTTCCTGGAACAGCTGGAAACCGAGCCTTCCAAATACCTGCCGGAGATCGCGGACGAGACGCTGGGCGGCGAGGTGGTGGAAATCGACCTGAACCGGCCCATGTCCGAGGTCCGCGCGACGCTCAGCAGCTACCCGGTCGCCACGCGCCTTTCCCTGACGGGTCCCATGATCGTCGCCCGGGACATCGCCCATGCCCGGCTCAAGGAGCGGCTCGACGGCGGCGAGGACCTGCCGCAGTACTTCAAGGACCTGTGCGTCTACTATGCGGGCCCGGCCAAGACGCCGGAAGGGTACGCTTCGGGGTCCTTCGGACCCACGACGGCGGGTCGCATGGACACCTACGTGGACCAGTTCCAGGCGGCCGGCGGTAGCATGGTCATGCTCGCCAAGGGTAATCGGTCCGTCCAGGTCACCAACGCCTGCAAAAAGCACGGCGGGTTCTATCTCGGGTCCATCGGAGGGCCGGCCGCGCGGCTGGCCAAGGACTCCATCCGGGAGGTTTCGATGGTGGAGTACCCCGAACTGGGCATGGAGGCCATCTGGCGCATCCAGGTGGAGAAATTCCCGGCCTTCATCGTGGTGGACGACAAGGGCAACGACTTCTTCTCGGGGTTCATGCGCCGGAACTGACTAGTTCCAACTCCAGGTGGGTTTCGGGCATACGGCCGTCCACCAGGACCAGGGGTTGCCACGTCCACGTGGCCTGCCAGCGATGACCGCGCTGGTCGATCACCTGCCGGCGCAGCAGGCCGATCCGCCATACGTCTCCCGGAGCGGGAACGGCGTTCTGGCCAGCGGCCAGCCACTTCAAGCCTGCCCACGGCAAGGCCAACTCCACGGTCCAGCCCCGGTCGACCCGGTCCCTTGTGCCCGGTTCGCCATCCACTTTCACCCCGGTCCGCAACCCGGGCATGCGCCAGTCCGAAAAGGCCCAGCGCATGGCACGGATGTCGGTCCGCGTGTGGCCGCCCAGTACCTCGGGCTGGTGGACCGCCAGGTCGAATTCCGGCGCGTGGAACCGGTCGTCGTCCCGGTGGGCTTCCTTCCAGATGTAGCACATTTCCGAGGTGGCGCCCAGCGGATTCACGGCCAGGTCGTAGTACGCGCCGGGACCGGTGATCAGCACGCCTACGTGGCTGTCCTCCCGTACCTCGTGGGTGGATTCTTCCTGGGTAGCCTGTATGTCGCGATCCTCCAGCCAGCACCCGATGTAGAGGCCTTCGTCGTCCCAGGTCATGGCCGCCGTGGTATCGAACAGGGCCCGGGCGCCCGTGTGATCGCTGAACAGCGGAGATCGCTCCGCCCGCGCCCATGATTCCTCGCCCAGATCGCCATCCACGACCAGGTCGCCTCGCGTCCTGCGGCATCGGTACCGTGCGGCCTGTCCGGCTCGTCCGGTCCGGGTTGCCGCCGCGGGGTGCGCGCTGCCGATCACACCCACCTGCTCCGCGCGATTAACCGGTTCATCACTCGTCGCCTGTGGTTCGCCGCTCGTCGATCGCGATTCGTCCTCACCCACCGCTTTCTCGGAGAAATGGATCACGCTGAATCGATCGGGAATGTGCGAATCGTAGATTCCGTGACTGTTCCAGGCCCATCCCGGACACGTCCTGAATCCGCCTTCGTCGATCCACTGGAACCGCGAGAAATCCATGCGCCAGATATCCCCCTCCCGCGCCGGCAGCGAACGCCCGTCCGCGAGATGCTTCAGGCCCTTCCAGGGGAAGGCGATCTCGGCCGTCCATCCCCGGTCCCGGTCGGTCGGGTCGTTGATGGTGCCGTCCACGTGCACCGCCCACTTCATACCAGGCATGTCCCATTGGCGGAACGCCCAGCGGCGTCCGCGCGGATGGGCGTGGCCGGTCTTGATTCCCCCGAGCGTATCCACCAGGTCGGTGCCCTGCAGGTCGAACTCGGGAAACGCGCCGAATCCGGCCTCCACGTAGGCGTTCTGCCAGACGTAGAACCGTTCCATGATGGTTCCCAGGGGGTTCAGTTCGAATTCATAGTAACTGTCTTCCCCGGCGATGAAGACTTCCACGTCGTTCTCCTCGCAGATCATGGAATCGCGCTCCGTGTACGTCGCCCGCACGTCGGGGTCCTCCACCCAGAAGCCCACGAACAGGTAGTCGTCGTCCCAGAGCACCGCGGCCCGCGTGTCGAACAGCCCCGGCCGGCCCGGCTCCTCCAGGTCCTCGAAGCGCGGCGAGCGGACCGCGTGCTGCCACGAAGCCTCGTCGAGGCGACCGTCCACCACGATGGGACCGATGGTCCGGCACGCGGTGTAGTGCTTCAACCCTTCTTCCGAATAACCCCAGTCACTGGTCATGCGCTTGATCTCCAGAGTGTTCTAATCCCTTATTCCCTGGACATTTACGTCCGCCTACGCCTCCCAGGGTACCTTGAGCCCGAGTTTCTCGGCGACCTCGATGAGCTTGTCCCGGGTGCCGGCGGGCAGGGGGATCCCGTGCTCGATGCGCTCCCGGTGGACGACTTCCTCCGGCTCGCCTGGCACGAAGAGTTCATCGACCCCGTCGACGCGCGGAAGGCCCTTCATGGCCGAGACGAGTTCATCAATCTGCCTGCGATACATGTCCGGATCGGTGAACGCCGCGATATCGATGGCGCCGATGAAGCTGTTCTGCGCGCCGGGCCGGGCGCCGGGACCGGAGATGGCGGCCGTCAACAGCGGATTGCCGACCATCAGGCTCGACAGGCACTCGAAGATGAGGGCCAGTCCATAACCCTTGTATCCGGCCGCGGGCTGCAGGAACCGGGCCTCGCGTGGATCCGTCGTCGGATGTCCGTCTCCGTCCAGCGCCCAGGTGTCGGGGATGGACTCGCCCCGGTCCACGGCCACGTCCAGCTTGCCGAAGGCGGCCACGCTCGTGGCCATGTCCAGGGATATGGTACGGCCGTCGCTGCCCGGCACGGCGATGGCGATCGGACTGTTGTGGACCCCCGGCGCCCGCGCGCCCGGAGGGGCCATGTTCGGGGGGTTGCAGACGGAAGCGATGCCGGCCATGTTCTCCCGGGCGGCCATCTGGGCGTAGTAAGCCATGGCGCCCTGGTGGGTCGTGTTGCGGATCAGCACCCATCCGATACCCGCCCCGCGGGCCTTCTCGATGGCCTGCTCCATGGCGTAGGTCGTCACTACCGGTCCGAATGCGCAATCGGCCTCGATGAGCATCGTAGCGGGCGTCTCCCGTTCGATCCGGATGTCCGGCCGGGGATTGTAGTGTCCGGCTTCCACCGATTGGACATATCCAATTACCCGTTGGACGCCGTGGGAGTCCACTCCGCGCAGGTTCGCCCATACCAACACTTCGGCTTCGATGGCCGCGTCTGATGGCGTCAGGCCGACCTTTTCGAAGACCGACGCCGTGAAAGCCCGCAGTTTCTTCCCATCCACGCGGATCTCCGCCATGAGACTCCTTTCCGATCCGTGTCGCTGCAACCATATGAGCATGATCAGACTGGCGTAAGATAGATGGGCGAATCGCGCCACGCCAGAGGTTACTTCCTCCCTGGAGATCCAGGCGATCGGAATCCGCAGCGGCGTCAAATCAAGACGCGGGCAACCGGGGCGTCCTGGCCCTATCTTCGTCGTTGACAAAGCCCACGATGGTCGGTAAAGTTCCCATGCATTCGGCGCGCAGCGAAATTCGTCAGATACGCCATTATCATGATCCTGATCCAGATACTGCGGATATACCTGGTCCTCATCATCGTCCGCGCGGTCATGTCCTGGTTCAATCCGGACCCGGCCTCGCCGCTCGTGCGTCTGCTGACGTGGCTTACGGAGCCGGTCCTGTTGCCCTTCAGGCGGATCATTCCGCCCATTCCCGTGCCGAAGACGAACGTTCGGATCGACCTGGCCCCGGTCTTCGTGCTGTTGATCGGCGGTTGGCTGTTAACCAGGCTGCGTTACTGACCATGACGGAGACTAACCGCCCATGATCGTCGTGGGACTAGAGACTTCATCCACGATCGCCGGGATCGCCGTGATCCGGGACCGCCAGATGATGGCCGAAGCGTCACAGGAGTTGGGCGGCGTGCACGCTGAAAAGCTGCCCGGGATGCTGGAACGTATTCTGGCCGACCTGGACGTGCAGTGGTCGGATGTGGAAGGATTCGCGATCTCGATCGGACCCGGCTCGTATACCGGGCTGCGGGTGGGATTGAGCCTGGTCAAGGGACTTGCCTACGTGACGAAGCGGCCGGTCGCCGCGGTGCCCACGCTCGATGCCATCGCCTTCCAGGTGCCCTGCTGCAGGTACCCGGTCCACGTGGTGACCGATGCCCGCAGGGGCCAGGTCTACGAAGCCCGCTACGATACGTCCGGCGGCTGGCCCGAGCGGCAGTCCGATTTCCGGGTGGGGCCGCTCGAAGACGTGTTGGCATCCATCGAGGACAAGGTAATGCTCGTCGGCAGCGGCGTTGACGCGTACAGACCGGACATCGTCGCCATACTAGGTGAACAGGCCTGCTTCCCGCCCGCGGGCACGGGACGGCTGTCGGCTTCCTCGACCGCGTATCTCGGCCTGGACCGCCTCAAACGGGGCGATCAGTCCGACCTGAACGCGCTCGAACCGCTGTACCTTCGAAAAACCGACTTCGCCAGGCAGCCGCCATCCCGGCTCGAACGGACGCCGCCTTACGAATCTTCCTCTGCCGCGCCTGGCCCGACCGGCCGGGCCGAAACCTCGTCTGAATGACCCATGACCGAGGCGATCCCCTTCGTCATAGGTAAAATGGGCCGTTCACACGTGCCCCAGGTCCTGGAAATCGAGCGGGCGTGCTATCCGGCGCCCTGGTCGGAATCTGCCTTTCACCATGAAATAACGTCTGGGACTTCCGTTACACTGGTCGCGATGGACGGGGAGTCGGTCGCCGGCTACCTGGTCGGGTGGATCGCTGCCGACCAGGTGCACGTCGCCAACATTGCCGTGGCAGCCGGGTATCGGCGCCGAGGAGTCGGTACCGGGATGATGCTTCGGCTTCTCGAGGAGGCGGTCCGACGGGAGTGCGCTTCCTCCAGCCTGGAAGTGCGCGAGTCGAACCTGGCGGCCCGATCGATGTACAGCCGGTTGGGATACCACGCGGTAACCCTGAGGAAGTCCTACTATTCGAGTCCTGCCGAGGACGCAGTGGTTATGGTGAAGGACCTGGAAGCATAAGGCTGGGCTTCGGCGCTATCGAAAAGCATTGACACCACCCGTCACCAGTTTCTCCAGCACTGCAGACGCGGATCGTCCGATCTGTTCCGTGGAAGCGTGGTCGCGGAAGACGCGGCTGCCGCCCTCGGCGATCCTGCGCAGCAGTTCTCGGTCCCCGTGCAGCCGGCGGATGGCGCCGGCGAGCGCTTCCGGCTCTCCGCGCCTGCACAGTATGGCGCTTTCCCCGTCGGCAAGCAGTTCTCTGATGGCTGGTGAGTCCGCCGTGATGACCGCCTTGCCCGCTGAGAGAGCCACGAACACCTTGCCCGGGATCACGCGGACCGCTTTGTCCGACGTGCCGAAAATCCCGAGACATACGCCCCATCCCTGCAGGAACCGGTGCAACTGCTCGTAGGGTATCCAGTCCGTGAAGCGTACGTTCTCCAGGTTCAGTCTCCGCGCAGTTGCGTGTATTTCGTCCGTCAGCTGACCCGACCCGACGAAGTGAAATTCGATATCCGGTACGTCCTTCAGGCGGTTCGCTGCTTCCAGCATTATCGGCAAGCCGTGAAGCGGAATGAACTTGCCGATGAACAGGACCCTGAAGGGGGCGTCCCTGGGATTCGTGTCCTCCGAGGGCGGGCCTTCAGCGGGCGGGTCCTCCGGCGGCGCGTCTGCGTATGTATCCGGTTCGCTCACACCCTCTCCATTCACACCCTCCAACGCGTCCAATTCCACGGCGCCGACGAATACCCGGGCAAACCGCTTCCGAGGCAGGTTGAATTCCTGCACGAAGTAGTCTATGTGGGCTTCCGTGTCGAGCAGCACGAGGTCCGCCTTCGCGCAGGCCTGCCGGTCCAGCCAGCGAAGAAAGCGGCTCCTGAGCGTGCCTTCCGCAATGGACCGGCGGTCATCGACGAGGGTATCGTAAAGGGAGATCAGCGGACTGAAGACGAGGGGCCGGCGCGGAAACCGGGTGAGCAGCCAGGCCAGCGGCATGTCGAAATGGCCGATGTATCCGACCAGCATGATCTCGTAACGGCCGACCGTGAAGACATACTTGAGCAACAGCCGGAGGCAGGCCAGCTTCAGCTCGACCGCGCGCAGGACAAGCGAGAACGGGCCCAGATAGCGGCCGGTCTTGTCCCGTTCCTTCTCCCAGAGGGGCACATGGCACTCCAGCACCTGCCAGCCGGTCCGCTTCAGGCCTTCGGCGAGCGTCCGGTTACGCGGATAATCGCGTTCGTAGGTGCCGAAGAAGCAAACGCGGCCACGCGGGGTGGGGGTCATGACCTCACCCCAGCCGTTCCCGGACGGCATAGTCTTCCGTGCGCCGGGCCTGGTGGGCGATCATTTCGGCGATCAGCCCCATGGATACCAGCTGGATGCCGAGGACCATGAGGAATACGGATAACAGCAACAGGGGACGGGTCCCGATCCCGATGCCGGTCAGCCAGAGCCAGGACAGGTAGAGCGCGATCCCCACGCCGATGACGAAGGACAACAGGCCGAAGGAGCCGAACAGGTGGAGCGGCCGCCGGGTGTAATTCGACACGAAGTAAACGGTGAGCAGGTCGAAGAACCCGTGGGTGAACCGTCCCAGGCCGAACTTGCTGCGGCCGTGCTTCCTGGGATGATGCTGCACCGGTGTTTCCGTCACGTGGAAACCGGCCCAGTGCGCCAGCACCGGCAGGTAGCGATGGAGTTCGCCGTAGACGGGAATGGTCTCCACGACGGCCCGGCGATAGGCTTTCAACCCGCAGTTGAAATCGTGCAGCCGCAGGCCGCTGACGATCCCCGTGACCCGGTTGAACAGCTTCGACGGGATGCGCTTGGACAGCGGGTCCTTCCGCGTTTTCTTCCAGCCGGACACCAGGTCGAAGCCCTCGTCCAGCAGGTCGACCATGGCGGGCACTTCCGCGGGATCGTCCTGCAGGTCTCCGTCCATGGTCACGACGACCTCGCCGCGGCTCGCTTCGAAGCCGACGGCCAGCGCCGCGGACTTACCGTAGTTGCGGCGGAACCGGATGGCCCTCACCCGGTCGTCGGCCTCACGAAGCCGGCGCAATTCGTCAAAGGACCCATCCCGGCTTCCGTCGTCGATGAAGAGCACCTCGAAGGACTTTCCCGATGGCTCGAGGGCCGCCACGATGCGCTTATGGAGCTCCCGCAGGCTCTCCGCCTCGTTGAACAGGGGAATCACGACGGTGATGTCCATCTGCTCCTCCATGTTATCCGCTATCGCCGGATCGTCACGCGGCATCGGTGCCTTCCTCCATGGATCGCCGGATCATCTGCAGCGTCTGCCTGGCCGTGTTTTCCCAGGTGTAAAGCCTGCTCCTCGCCACGGCATTCCCGGCGAGCCGTTCGCGTTTTTCGCGGTCGTGCAGCAGATCAATCAACGCGCGCGCCATGGCCTCCCGGTCCCCGAGCGGGACCAGCACGCCCGTTTCCCCGTCGACCACGGCGTCCCGGAGTCCGGACACCCGGGCAGCCACGACCGGCACGCCGCAGGCATTGGCCTCGATCACGGTTATGCCCCATCCTTCCTTGCTCGAGGGATAGGCCGCCACCTCGGCACGGGTCAGTAGACGCAGTTTTTCTTCCTCGGAAACGAAACCCGTGAATCGCACTGCATCGTCCAGGCCCGTGGACCGCGTCAATGCCTCGAGCGCACGCCGCCGGTCGCCCGTGCCCACGATCACCAGGCGCGCATCGGGAACCTCCTCGCGGACGATCGCCATGGCCTGGATCAGGTGGTCCACGTTCTTGTACTTCTTGAGGCGGCCGAGGTATATGACCAGTCCGGGTTCCTTTCGGTCCGGAGCGGCCGGCGCATCCTTCTGTTCCTGAGCGGCCGTTGCGCCCGTGTTCGCGGCGTCCAGAAACCGGCTGTCCAACCCGTTGTGCACGACGCTGATCCGGTCCGCCGCGACCCCCATCCTGACGAGTTCGTCCCGGGTGCTTTCGGAGACCGCCTCGAAGAGGCAGCGGCGGTACACCCGGGGTATCAACCGTTCCATGAAGTACAGGTAGGTCGCAAGCACCGGGTTGATTTCCCGGTAGAACGTGGTCCCGAAAAGATGGTGAAGCAGGACCATCAGCGGGGGGCCGTCCAGAAACCAGGGCAGCAGTGCCGGGATCTTGTTGATGTCTTCGATGACGACGTCGAAGGACCGTTGAGCCAGGTGTCTTCGATAGTACCAGGGCGCAGTCAGGTTGAACGTCCATTTCCCGCCGTGACGGATAACGTCGATCCCGTCGATCCGCTCGGATTCCGCCGCGCCGGGAAACCGGCTGCAGAGCAGAGCGACCTCGTTCCCCCATGCGGCAATCCGAGAGAAGGTCTCGTGCAGGTGTACTTCGGCGCCGCCCGCTTCCGGGTTGCGGATATCCCTCCAGTTTATGACCAGAATGCGCATTGGACTGAACCGGCGGGTGGGCGGCCTCAGGGAAATCCGGCCCCGGGACGCGGCCCGGCCTCAGGGCACGCTCGCATCGCCGCGCCTAGGGTCCGCGCTCATCGCCGGCTTCCTTGAGATCCTCGATCATGTCCTGTACGACCGTATCGCCCGGAGCGATCCGCTGCCACCTTTCCAGCGTTTCAAGCATGCGGTCCGAATCATCCATCCGGAAATAGAGATTCACCAGTTGATCGTATCCCGTGGCATATTCAGGATGGGCCGAAACGCCCCGTTCCAGCAGTTCGGCGGCCTCCGCCTCGCGGCCCAGTCTCCGCAGGGACTGGCTCAGGATGGTATATCCGTCGAAGGTACTGAAATCCCCGGCCAGTTCCGACGCAAGGCCCTCAACACCGGCAAACTCGCCCTGGTCGGCATTGAACTGGATGAGCATCAGCCGTTCAAGCGCGCCGTTCGTGATGTCGTACTCCAGGTACTTCTCCATGGTCTCGATGGCCTGGTCAGGCCGCCCGCGTCGCCACTGGTTCAGCGCCAGTTGATGGAAGGACACGGTGTAGTTCCGCAGGAGGGTGCGGATCTGCGGGTCCTTGTAGACCTCGGGATCCGCTATACCGCGGTACTGGTAGACGTTCCAGAGGTTGTGCCGGGTCCGCTCCACGTCCATCAGGTCCGGATCGGGATCCGGGAGGACCCGCCAGACCATGCCTTCCAGCTGCATGTAATCGTCCAGGGCCACGTCGTTCTCCGGCGAGACGGTCACAGCGAAGAATACGGGTTTTTCCCAGTTGTTCTGCTCCAGGATGTGCAGGATCATCAGATCCTGTACCCTGAGATATCCGATGTCCTCTCCCAGCATGCCGGCCGGGGGCACGGTCCACGTAATGCCCGCGTGATTCACCTCCCGTTCCTCCCAGCCCTGGATGCTCAGCATGTCGATGGTCTCGTCGGCCAGGGTGATGGGTACCCTGGGTTCCAGGTGCTTCAGTTGCTTGATGTACCAGTTCGTGTTGAGGAGGCTGAGATTGATTACCCGCACGTCCTTGCGGATGCCTTCCACCTCCTGGAGGAACCAGAGCGTGAAGGTGTCGTTGTCGCCGTTCGTGAAGATGAGACTGTTCTCGTCGCAGGACTGCAGCATGTTGTAGGCGTAGTCGTAGGGTATGTAATTGCCTTCCCGGGAGTGGGACTCGTAATGGTAGGCAAAGGGGACCAGGGGCAGTGCGGTCATCAGCACGGCGATACCGGCCGTTCCCTTGTCCACGGGCAGCCGCAGCCGGCCCAGCCAGACGCCGACCTGGTTCAGCAGAGACCGGACGCCGATGCCCATCAGCACCGCGGCGAATACGAAGGCCGGGGTGTAGAAGTAGTCCCGGATGCGGACCTCCCGTTGTATGCCGCGCGAACCGTCCGAAAAGTTCATGTAGAGGATGAGCCCGATGCTGCAGATCAGCAGCATGGCGCCCAGGAAGACCGTGCTGCGGTGGTCCCGCTCCGCCTGGGAGACGATGCCCAGGACGACCAGCAGAACGGGGAAGAGCCAGAAGGGAAAGGACGGGGCGCTGAACTGACGGGAAAAGAACCGCCAGAATCCCATGTTTTCTCCGTTTCCGAACTGGGAGGACCAGCTGCCCTTTCTGTTGAGCATCGATTCGAACATGCTTTCCTGGCCGTACTGCTTGCGTTCCAGGAATCCTTCGAAGTTCTGCCAGGTCGACGGATCGTTCTCGTTGATGATAGGCTGCTGGGCCGCCCGGATCGGCACGTAGAAGTTCACGGAATAGCCCAGTACGGCGAGAAAGAGCACTACCGTCCAGAACGGCCACTTGTAGCGCCCGGGATCGTCGGCCGTGGCCGAGACCAGGGCCAGGGCCGCGCTCACCAGCGCCAGGCTGAACATCACCGTGCCGAACGTGGCCTCGAATCCGCAGATTACGATCAGCGGGAGTCCGTTGTATGCGCCCACGCCTTCCATGCCGAAGAACACCACGGCGACGGCGAAGATGCACAGCAGCGCCAGGTAACCCCACGGCAGCCGCCCCCTGGTGAGGACCAGTCCGGCAATAGCGAGGGGTACCGTGACGAAAAACACGTCGATGGAAGCCACGACGCTGAACAGGATCAGGCCCATGGCCGCGCAAAGCAGCACCAGCTTCCGGTTCGAACGGATGACCCGGTCCGTGAAGACCACGCAGAGGAACGCGGCCGGCAGAATCAGCATGGTGAACATGTGCACGGCGATGCCGAGAAAAGCCAGGTAACCGACCAGGAAGAGATAACGCTCGCTGCCGTTATGCTCGTGCCGTTCGATCCAGTGCAGCATCAGCCAGGTACAGGCCATCATGCACAGCATGGAGAGCGCGTAGACCTCGGCTTCCACCGCGTTGAACCAGAACGTATCGGAGAAGGCCAGCAGAAGCCCGCCCGTCAACGCGCTGCAGCAGACGGCCAGGCTTTCGTAGAGGGACAGTCCGTCCCGGTCCCGATTGAGTGTAACCGCCTTCACGATAACCAGGTAAACGGCCGTCACCGTGAGCGCGCTGAAGAGGCACGAGGAGAAATTCACCAGCCAGGCGATGCCCAGGCCCAGGTCGGGCAGTACGGTGAAGAGCCGGCCGATCAGGATGTAGAGCGGGGATCCCGGCGGATGGGGTATGCCCAGGATATAGGATGCCGCGATGAATTCGCCGCCGTCCCAGAAGGGCACCGTCGGCGCGATGGTCTTGGTGTACACGGCCAGCGACACGATGAACGCCATCGCCATGCCGGCCATGGAAACAACACGATAGGCAACCATGTGCTCGAAATCCTCAGTCAGTCTTCAGTCACCGGCCGAATTCAAGCCGCTCGGCGAGCAGGTCCGGCAGGCCGGCCTCGCGAATCTTCCGTTGCGCGGATTCCAGGTCGTAGGGCACCCGCTTTATCTCGATCTGCTTCATCTCCGTATCGTATACGCAGTACGCCGCCCGGGGGTCCCCGTCCCGCGGCTGGCCCACGCTGCCCACATTCACGATGTATCTACGCTCTGATGCCAGTTCAAGTGCGGACGGCGGGATCTGTCTGCTGCGGTCCTCCGCGTTCCGCTTCTCGAATATCATCGGCGCGTGTGTGTGACCAAGTGCGCAAAGCGCCACACCGGCGGGCATCGCATCGAAGGCTTCGTCGGCCTGCCATGATGACGTCAGGTAGATCCATTCCTCCGGACGGACCGGGCTCGCGTGGACGATAAAGATATCATCGTTCCGCCAGATATAGGGCAACCCTCCCAGGTAGCGCCGGCCGTCGGGCGTAAGCTGCCGCCGTGTCCACAGCGCCGCTTCCGCCGCATAGGGGTTGAACGTGGAGATATCCAGCTTCCCGATCGCGGCATGGTCGTGATTGCCCACGATCACGTCCGTCGTCAGTCCGGTAACGCGGTCGAGGCACACATTGGGACTGGCGCCGTAACCAACGATGTCACCCAGACAGAGGTAACGGCCGATACGCTCACCGGCCATCGCTTCGAGTACGGCATCCAGCGCTTCCAGGTTCCCGTGTATGTCGGACAGAATGCCGTATCGCACGTCGAGGTTTCGTTTCCTGTGTATGCGCCGGCAAGCCGATCGGGCGGGATCAGGCCTGGTCCGCCGCCGTGAGATGTCTCGCGGCCACGGCGTCCAGGACGCCATTGACGAACCCGCCTGACTGTTCCGTGCTGTACTTTTTGGCCAGTTCGATCGCTTCGTTGATGGATACAGCGGTCGGTATATCAAGAAAAGCGATGAGCTCGCAGGCGCCCAGCCGGAGGATGCAGTCGTCGATGCGGGCCACGCGGTCCCGGTCCCAGTGCCGCACCACCGCGGTGATGTGACCGTTCACGATCTCTTCGTGCCGCAGCAGTTGATCAATCAGCGCTTCGGCGAAACCCCGGGCGTTCTCGGACGCCAGGGACCAGCCGGGAAGCCCGGGAAGGGCCTTGCCGGGATCCCCCCCGGTCTGTTCGGCGAGGTAGAGCGACTGCAGTGCCAGTTCACGGCCCAGGCGACGTTCCCCCGCGCGTGCGTTCACTCCGGATCCCCTGGTCCGCCTGGTCCGCCTGGTCCGCCTGGTCCGCCCGGGCCGTTTAGCCGGCGCATCACGTCCGCCATTTCCAGGGCGGCCAGCGCGGCGTCCCAACCCCGGTTGCCCGCCTTCGTACCCGCCCGTTCGATGGCCTGTTCGAGGTTCTCCGTGGTCAGCACGCCGAAGATCACCGGCACCCCGGTGTCCCGGGCCGCGGCGGCGATCCCGCTGGCCGCTTCCCCGGCCACGTAGTCGAAGTGGGGGGTGGCGCCGCGGATGACGCATCCCAGGCAGATCACGGCGTCATAATGCCCGCTTGCCGCCATGTTCCGGGCCACCAGGGGAATCTCGAAAGCGCCCGGCACCCAGACCACGTCGATCCGGTCTTCATCCACTCCGTGGCGGTTAAATCCATCCAGCGCGCCCTTCATCAGGGACTCGGTGATGAACCCGTTGAAACGACCGGCCACGATGCCGTACCGGTCGTCTCCTCCGTTCTCCAGGCTGCCTTCAATGGTTCTCGTCACGCAGGTACTCCTTGCGGATTGCTTTCGGCCGCGCGGCCACGGCGGCCACGGCGGCGCAGCACGCACACATCAAAGCAGGCTGTCGAATCCGACGTCGTCCGGCGGCTCTTCGAGGTCGAGCAGGTGGCCCAGCTTGCCGCGCTTGGTCTTGAGATAGCCCACGTTGTAACTGTTCGGAAAAGTCTGCAGCGGGACGCGTTCGGTCACCTCGAGTCCGTACCCCTCGATCCCGAACCGTTTCGACGGGTTGTTGGTCATGATTCGGATCGTGGTCAGGCCCAGGTCCGCCAGGATCTGGGAACCGATCCCGTAGTCGCGCGCGTCCACGGGCAGGCCCAGCGCCAGGTTCGCTTCCACCGTGTCATGGCCCTGGTCCTGGAGGGCGTAGGCCCTGAGCTTGTTGGCCAATCCGATGCCCCGTCCCTCCTGGCGCATGTACAGGAGCACGCCGCTGCCTTCGTCGCTGATGCGCTTGAGCGCCTGCTGAAGCTGGTCACCGCAATCGCATCGCATGGAACCGAAAACATCCCCCGTGAGACACTGGGAGTGCACGCGGACGAGCACGTTCGGCTCACCGTCCACGTTGCCCTTGACCAGGGCGACGTGGTGGTCGCCGGTCAACTGGTCCTCGTACAGGTGGGACTCGAATTCCCCGTGCCTGCTGGGGATGGTCGTGGTGACCACACGCTTGACAAGTTTCTCGCTGCGCCGGCGGTACTCGATCAGGTCCTTGATCGTGATGATCTTCAGGTCGTGCTCGTTCGCGATCTCGACCAGCCGGGGCAGGCGGGCCATGGACCCGTCGTCGTCCATGATCTCGCAGAGCACGCCGGCGGGATAGAGACCGGCCAGCTTCACCATGTCGACCGTGGCCTCGGTGTGTCCGGCCCGGCGCAAGACGCCGCCGTCGAAGGCCTGCAGCGGGAAGATGTGGCCTGGGCGCGCCAGGTCGTCGGGCCTGCTTTCCGGACGGACGAACACCTGGACCGTCTCGGCGCGGTCCGCCGCGGAAATGCCCGACGTGGTACCATTCACGGCATCGACGGATACGGTGAAGCGCGTGCTGTGCAACGCCGTATTGACCTCTTCGCCGACCATGGCGGGCACCTTCAGTTCTTCCAGGCGTTCGCGCGTGGTCGGAAGGCAGATCAGTCCACGGCCGTACCGGGCCATGAAATTGATGGCCGCCGGTGTCGTTCTTTCGGCGGCCATGATGAAATCGCCTTCGTTTTCGCGGTCTTCGTCGTCGATGACAATCAGTATGCGCCCGGACTTGATCTCCTCGACCGCTTCCGGGATGGAACAATAGGGGTACGACATGCTCAATAACCGTATTTTTCGGTCGCCCGGTCTCGGCGGATCCCGAATCTGTTCTCGAACCGCCGCCGGGTCTTGCCAACGCTACATGCGCTCTTTCAACCAGGATTCGGTGATGGGTGACGGACCCGGGTGCGCTCCCCGGTCCGTATCGCTGCCGGCATGCAGAAGGGACGCGACGTACCGGCCGATCATGTCCACTTCTATGTTCACCTCGTCACCGATCTGCCTGCCGCCGAACGTCGTAATCGACGCGGTGTGCGGGATGATCGATACGGCGGCCAAACTACCCGTCAGACCGGCAATTGTCAAGCTTATTCCATCCAGTGCGATGGACCCTTTCTCGATGACGAAGGGCGTCAGATCGTCCGGTATTTCCACCTCGTACCACAGGCTGTTGCCCCGTTCTTCCCGCGCCGCGATGCGTCCCACGCCGTCCACGTGCCCCTGGACCAGGTGGCCGTCTATCCGGTCCGAAAGACGCAGCGGCCGCTCCAGGTTGACCTGATGCCCGGCCTTCAGGCTTCCGAAGGTCGTCCGGGAGACCGTTTCGGGTACGAGTTCCACAGAGAATATCTCGCCTGTGGTGTCCACGACGGTCAGGCAGACGCCGTTGACGGCGACGCTGGCGCCCTGCGCAAAGTCCGGCGCCATGGACGGCGCCTCCACGGTGAGCTTGAGGCCGCACGTTTTCTCGCCCGCGCCCTCGTTCCCACCCGCGGCGTTTTCGCCCGCGTCCCGGTCCAGCGATTCCAGCGACCGGACAACACCCGTGGTTTCAACGATACCCGTGAACATGGTTCATACTCCGTGCCAGGTTCATGCTACGTGCCTGCCGGCGCCTATGACCTCCACAGACGCGGCGGCCAACTGCCCAGGACCTCATCAAGCGCGGCTGCCGGCTGCCCACAACCTCTTCAGGCATACCCCGGCGTGCCCGTGACGAGGAAATCGCTCTCCAGTTGCTCCACCTGCGTATCGTTCAGTTGGATCGCCTTTGAAAGGTCGTCCAGTGCCAGGTCGGCGATCGATGGGATCCCTGCGCCCAGTATGCGAGGCGCGACGAAGCAGGCGATCCGGTCGACGGCGCGTTCCCGCAGGAAGGAAGCGGCCACGCGGCTGCCGCCTTCCACCATGAGGGTCACGATCCCGGCCTGGCCAAGCGCCGACTTGAGTGGGTCAATTGGAATGAGTCCGTCTCCACCAGGCAATACCAACACCTCGGCGCCCGCACCTTTCAATCCGTCAACCCGATCCGCGGGCGCGTTCTCCGCTACGCACACGATCGCCGGCGCATCGCCGTTCAATACCTGGGCTTCCAGCGGAGTGCGGGCCCGGCTGTCGAGCACGATTCGACGGGGCTGGCGGCCGTCCACGTGCCGGACGGTGAGCCGCGGGTCGTCCGCCAGTACGGTGTCGATACCCACCAGCACGGCGTCCGCCCGGCTGCGCATCTGGTGGACCCGTTTCCGCGCGGCCTCCCCGGTGATCCATTTCGAATGGCCGTTCCTTGTGGCGATGCGTCCGTCCAGCGTCTGGGCGAGCTTGAGCAGCACGAAGGGTTGGCCGGTTTCCCGGTGGCGCACGTAGGCCGCGTTCAGTTCCTGCGCTTCCGCTTCCAGCAGGCCCGTCTCCACGGTCATGCCGGCGGCCCGCAGCCGCTCGATCCCCTTGCCGGACACGCGCCGGTCCGGATCGGCCATGGCGACGTGGACGCGGGCGATGCCCGATGCGATGATCGCGTCCGTGCACGGCGGCGTACTGCCCTGGTGGCAGCAGGGTTCCAGGGTAACGTACAGCGTGGCGCCCTGCGCGCGGCCGCCGGCCTCCTCGAGCGCCTGCGGTTCGGCGTGCCGCCCGCCGTACTCCCGGTAGTACCCCTCGCCCAGGACAACGCCGTTGCGGACGACCACGGAACCCACCATGGGATTGGGACTGGTACGCCCTGCTCCCCGCGCCGCGAGGTCCAGCGCCTGGCGCATGAATACCGCGTCATGGTCCGATTTCGTCATGGCGTAAGCTAGGGAATTCGCGAAGAGGGTGTCAAGGCCTTTTGCCCTTGACAACGGGGGATTCGGCCCCTAGTTTGCGCCAGATTGTCGGCGAGAACCGAACCGCAGAAAGGAGACTTCGATGGCCACCCTGCCGGAGGCCGAATACATCTGGTTCAATGGGAAACTGGTATCCTGGCAAGACGCGAAGATCCATGTGCTTTCTCACGTGGTGCATTACGGTTCGAGTTTCTTCGAAGGCATGCGCTGCTATAAGACGAATCAGGGCTCCGCGGTGTTCCGCCTCCAGGAGCATGTGGACAGGCTCTTCGACTCCTGCAAGATCTACCGGGTGGAAATCCCCTACTCCCCAGCGGAAATCAGCGAGGCCGTCCTGGAAACCATCCGGTCCAACAAGCACGCTTCCTGTTACGTCCGGCCCGTCGTCTACCGCGGGTACGGCCTGCTGAGCGTCGACCCCCTGGGATGCCCCGTGGAAGTTGCCATCGGGACCTGGGACTGGGGCGCCTATCTCGGCGACGACGTAATGGAAAACGGCGTGGACGTGTGCATCTCGTCCTGGACCCGTCCCGCGCCCAATACCCACCCCGCCCTCTCCAAGGCCGGCGGGAACTACCTCAATTCCCAGTTGATCCGCATGGAGGCCATCGAGAACGGGTACAGCGAAGGCATCGCGCTGAACACCGACGGGCTGATCAGCGAGGGAAGCGGCGAGAACATCTTCGTCGTGAAGGAGGGCCGGGTCATCACGAACAGCCTGGCCGCCTCGGTCCTCGGCGGCATCACGCGCAACTCCGTCATGACGCTCGCCCAGGACGCCGGGTTCGAGGTCGTCGAACAGGACATTCCCCGGGAAATGCTCTACATCGCCGACGAGGTCTTCTTCGTGGGCAGCGCCGTGGAGGTGACGCCGGTCCGGTCCATCGACCGCATCACCGTGGGAGGCGGGTCTCGCGGTCCGGTCACGAAGGAGATCCAGGACCGTTTCTTCGCTGTCACGACAGGCGAAGGCGAGGATACCCACGGCTGGCTGACCTACGTGTGACCTTCCGCGCGACAGTTGTCCGGTTTCCGGCGGGCAAGTAAAACCCTACCCCAACCACACCGGGTGATCCGCGCCCCGGTTTTCGTATCCGTCCGTCAGCATGCGCGCATTGCCGCCGTCGGCATCGACCAACCAGATGGCGCCAGGTGACCCCACCTCGGCGCGGCAGAAGGCGAACTGCGAGCCATCCCGCGACCAGGCGGACCGGAAGTTCCATACCATGGGTTCGTAGGGAATAAACTCCGATTCCTCTCCCGAAAACGGATCGAGCAGGCAGATGGCGGTGCCGCCGCGGGCGTCTTCCGGATAGTAGTCCCGGTTGAAATGGTCGGTGTCCGGCCGTTGCGCCTGGTACGGCCAGGCCGTCCGGGAGCCGGGCTCCGCGCGGGTGTAGGTGACCCTTTTCCCGTCCGGCGTCCACTGGGCGATGTTGGAACCGCTGCCCCGCGAGTCCGGGCTTCCATAGGACGTGGCGAACCACTGGCGCTGTCCCGTCGTGATTTTCTGGTGTCGTGTACCATCGGGGCCGTCGGGACTGCCGAGGCAGAGGTCGGCCCAGTCGTGCCCCGGGTCATCGGGATAGTGGCAGTCCTGGTAGATCAGCCACTGTCCGTCCGGCGACCACATGGGACCGAAGTACAGGTGCCCTTGCGCCCCAGCGACTTCCACCCGGTTTCCTCCGTCCAGATCCGATACGAATATGCAGTAGCTGTCCCGGCCTTCCAGCATGGTCGAATGGTAGGCGAACCTGCGTCCGTCTGGACTGATCTGCACGCAGTAGACGAACCCGTCCTCTGAGCCGGTGATCTCCTGTGGATCGGATCCGTCCAGGTCCATGGTCCAGATGCGCTGTTTCCCGTCGATGATCGGGTTCGTCACGAGACGATCCTCTCCCGGCAGGATGTGGGTGCACCCCATGAACGGCGCGGGCCGGTCCTTCAGGGCGATCTCCTCCAGCAGGCGGTCTTCCTCAAGATCGTATATCCAGAGATGGACCCGCACGTTGCCTTCCCAGGCCTTGCCGGGTTCGTAGCTGGACAAGATGACCCTGCGCCGGTCTTCGAAGACGGGTCCCCAGCTCCAGCTGTCCATGCCCGGAGCGTCCGGATCTGGATACCAGACTCGCGTAACCGAATCGACCGGCCCCGCCGCGTCTTCCGCGCCCGCCGTGGCTGCGGCACTATCCAGATCGACCACGCCCAGGCGCCCGTGCGTGTTGAAAAGTATCCGGGATTGCTTGTCTGACATGATGATTTCCACTATACCGGCCGGCAGAGAGTCGCCATCTCGGCCGCCAGGTCATCCGCTGTGCCGCGGTCCGGGCGTCGTCCGGCGCGGCAACCCCTAGGGCGTCCTCCACACGATACCGACATGCATCCCCACATCGGGGGTGTTCTGGTACTGGCTGAGGTTCTCGGTCAGGCCGGCATCGAGTGAAAGCGACTCAGACAGGGCGTACCGCGCGCCGGCGGTCGCCTCGATGGCCGTGCGATTCAAGGGTCCCAGCCTGCTACTGGGGAAGGGACCGATGTTGACCTGCGTCTGGAGCAGTGCGGCGAGCCGGCCCGTGGTCCGGTATTCGAAGGCCAGCACGAGCGTCGTGATGGACCGCAGGGGAAATCCCTCGCCATGGGTCGGTCTGCCCAGCCGGCTGTGGGCGAGGTTGGCATGAAAGATCATGTCCCGCTTCGGCCGGTCCGGCCGCCAGGTAGCGAAAAACGCCGCCTGGAAATCCCATCCTCCGCTGCCGGTCAGCGTTTCCAGGCTGCCCGTGGGCAGCTTCAGGGCGCCGGCAATGGCCATGACGACCCGCCCTCCGCCACGGTTCAACGGCGTCTTCATCCGCACTACCAGGTCCCCGGGCCTGAAGCCGGCGGACTCCACGCTCCTGATCCAGAAACGGCGGTCTCGCACGACGAATACGCCATAGTCGTTTCTCGGAGCCCACTCCCGGCCCCCGTTGGACAGGTTGAACGCGCCGTGGAACCCCTCTACCACGCCGTCCAGGAAGCCCCCGCCATGCTTCAGGA